>CBHEUU010000153.1:0-8595 GCA_965990355.1 uncultured Chitinophagaceae bacterium | reverse complement strand
CCTGCATCTATCCCAGTTTTGCCAAGGCTAAAAACCTGGCAATGGCATATGAGTTCGAAACAAAAAATACACGGGAGCTGAAACCTATTCCTTCCGATAAAGAAGGATGGATGAAGTTGTTTCCCACGCTGGATGTGGTGCAGGTGCGCACGAAAAATTTTATGGCAACCGTTACCGGTTACCGTTATAAAGATCAGGCAGCAGGTTCCAAAGGAAAATATATGTTCCGGCCCGATGGAGGTGCTATCAGTCATTTGTGGGCAAAGGGACATGGATTCTTGCAGGCCTCGAGCCCAACGATATACACACGGCCTGAACCAATGAGTTTTCCTGAAGCTCCTGGTGTAGTACCATTAACGCCAAGAATTGAATACACCGATACAGCAGGATACTTTACCAATCTTTTTGAATTTGACAGCCGCTTACAACTGGAGACCCGGAAGAAAAATGAATATGTAATCAAGGTGGCAGGAGAGTTGAAGGATAAGAACTGGCTTACTGGGGGAGTGGGATACAGGATGGAATATCTTTTTACCGATAGTTTTCTGCAAAAGACCGTTGAACTGGTGTATCACGATGCATGGCCTGTTGTACAGATCATTGAACCCTTTGTACTGGATAAAGGAATGACAGTGGAGAAAAAAGATGAGCGTTCTGCTATATTGAAAGCAGGTGGAAAAAAATGGCTGTTCACGCTTATTTCCGGTAATGCAAGATTGCTGGCCGGAGAAAATGCTGCAAACTACTGGGCGCCTTACCCTGCGTTCAAAGCATACCCGCTGGTTTGGGAAATAGTGCCTGGAAAAGACGGTCAACCAGGCAGGATCACTTATCGTTTGACGCTGATCAACTGAGAAGGAAATGTGAAAGATTTTTTTTTAACCCTTGAATCGTGTACGTACCCGGAAAATTTGCTATTTTCGGTTTTCTCAATTGCTAATTAAAAAGCTGTATGGATATGGGCCTATTTACCCGGCAGGTTACCTGTGCTTATTTATACCCAATCACTCTCTATGGTTATCCGCCGGATATCCGGGATACGGTGAAGCATATTGAAGAGATGGCCCGTATGGGCTTCCGCTCTGTAGAGCTGGAAGGAATAGGGCCTTCTAACATTCAGTATCTTCATCAGCACCAGGAAGCAATTGGCGAAGCGCTGACCAGATATGATTGTTCTTTACCTGTTCTCTGCCTGGTGTTGCCACAATTAGGTGCTGCAGATGCAGCCCGGCAGGCTGAAAGCCTCGAATGGTTTGAAATGGGATGTGAAGTGGCAAAGAAACTTGGTGCAGAGGGCGTACTGGACAATGGCCCACTGCTTCCGTTGGAATATCCCGCTGATGCTCCAATCCTCCGGCATTACTCAGAAGAATTGTTGAATAATCTTGGACTGCCTGCTGGTTTTGTATGGAAAGATTATCAGGCCAGTCTCGTTAATACATTCCGCAAAGCCTGCAACATCGCAGCTAAATATAAACTCTTATATCACTTACATCCCTGCGAGGGTAGCCTTATTACTACTGCAGATTCATTTATGAATTTTGCTGATGCAGTGAACTGCCCCAATCTGTTTTTCAATATGGACACTGCCAACCAGTTTTATTTCAGGGACAATCTTCCTTTATGCATATTACGTTTGGCGGAAAGGATCAGCTATATCCACATCTCCGATAATGGAGGAAACAAAGTGGAGCACCTGGCGCCGGGCGATGGAAATATTTACTGGAATAGTTTTTTTGAGGCGCTGCAGTCTGTTAACTTCAGAGGGAATTTCGGTATAGATGTCGGAGGTGCTGAATCAGGCATCAGTGATATGGAAACAGCTTATCTCCATTCAGCAATCTGGCTGCAGGAGAACATTAAAAAATATTCACTAAATCTGTAACATGAAAATTACTAGCCGGTTGCTTTGCTGTGTATGGACGATTTGCTTAATGGCAGGCATAACTACCCATGCAAAAGCACAATTGTATGATGTAACTACTTATGGTGCTATTGGAGATGGCATAACGGATAATACTACTGCTATTCAAAAAGCGATTGATGATTGTGCAAAGACCGGAGGAAAAGTTTATTTCCCTGGTGGAACGTTTTTAACAGCTACACTGGTGCTTAAAAGCCATGTTATCCTGCATGTATCATCAGCTGCAACAATACTGGGACATACAGATACCAAACGCTATCCTTACCAGGACGCAGGTATACATTTTTATGGAGAAGAATGGGCCAAGCAGGCATTGATCTTTTGCAAAGGGCAGGAGAATGTTGGTATTGAAGGCAGCGGCACTATTGACGGACAGGGCGCAAGTTTTGTGGTGAACACTATTAAAAAGCCAGATCGCTACCGTGATCGTCCTTATCTCTTATGGTTTGCCGGATGCAAAGATGTGTCTGTAAAAGGTATCAACCTTCGCAATTCCGCTTTCTGGATGCAGCATTACCTGGGTTGTGAATTTGTTTCGATTGATGGTATACGGATCTGGAACCATTCCAATAAAAACAATGATATGATGGATATTGATGGATGCAAAAATGTAACCATCTCCAACGTAATCGGTGATTCAGATGATGATGGCATTACCATTAAAAGTACTTCATCACTGATATCCGAAAATATAACGATCACCAATTGTGTGGTGAGCAGCCATTGCAACGGAATAAAATTCGGTACTGAATCCACCGGCGGATTCAGGAATGTGGTGGTCAACAATTGTGTGATCAAACCATCTGGCCAGATAAGCACTATCTATGGAAAGCCTGCCGGAATGGGTGGACTTGCATTGGAAATAGTGGATGGTGGTATCATGGAAAATATCACGATTGATAATATCGTGATCGACGGACCGATGGTACCGATCTTCATGCGGCTGGGAAACAGGGCAAGAAAGCATACCAGTGATGCGCCTGCACCGCCTTTGGGCCGGATCAGGAATATCAGTTTGTCAAACATCATTGCCTCCGGTGCAGATGAAACGGGCTGCTCTATTACAGGGATAGCCAAATCACCGATTGAAAATATTTCATTGCATAATATCCGGATCGAAACAAAAGGAGGAGACAGTCTTGTTGACCTGTTCAAACCCGTGGTGGAAAAAGAAGAGGAGTATCCTGAAGGAACAATGTTTGGGAAACTGCCGTCCTACGGTTTCTTTATCCGATATGCGAAAGAAGTGAAGATGTCGAATATCTCGTTGCGTTCAACCGGCCGTGAGAGCCGTGCCGGTATCGTGGTGAATAACACCAATAAATTTTCTTTCACCGGGCTGGATATCCAATCAACAGATTCAACCAAAGCGGTCGTGTATGTAAGTGAAAGCAAAGACGGAACGGTGACGAACAACCTGCAGTACTTTCCTGCGCAGCAATTTTTATTGAAGGATAAAACTTCCACCAATATCATTTTTGATAAACCCAGAAAATAGCAGGTGATATGAAAACTTACCGGAATAAATGGTGCATAGTGATTGGGTTGGTCCTGATGAACCTGCAGTCCTTTGCCCAGCAGGACAAAGCTTTGAGTTTATCCCGGAGAGTGGCCGACAAGATCATTGCCGACACGAAATTTGAGTGGAAATGGGTTTTACAAAAAGAAGAGCTGGGCATGCAGGTGATTGATTTCCGGTTTCTATCCCTGCAGGGGAAAGAAAGTGCTTATGCATGGCGTCAGGTAGAAGTGAAAAAAGATACTGTTGTCCGGTTTGGCATTACAAGTGCAGGGAAAGTGCAAATCCGTATAAATAAAACACCTGCATGGCAACAACAGGAAGAGCCTGCAGTAAATCCTGTTGAAGCAGCTTATAACCGCTTCCGGTTTAATCATTATTTCACGGTGTCGTTAAAGAAAGGAGTGAATGAGCTGCTGGTAGCTTATGAAAACAGTACCGCTAACCCGGTCGTCTTTTTGCGTCCTGTAACAATGGCAGGTGATATTGATCTTTCTGTTACTCCATTGTCGCAATGGTCGTACGCAGGCCCTTTTCTACAATCAGGCAATACTCCTTTGCAATCCATACAGCCTTATTATAAAAATGAAGGCAAAATACTTAACTGGCAAACCACTCCTCAAAGATTCCTCCCCGAGTTGGTTATAGACAGCCAGGCTGCATATCAGCGTGATCCGTATTCCGACTGGCAATATTCACATGGTACAATGGTTTGGAGCATACTGGCATTGGAAAAAGAAACAAAAGACAATCAGTATCTTCCTTACGTAAAAAAATATGCAAACTTTATTCTGGATCATTTTGACTATATAAAATGGCAATATGATTCTTTATATGCCTGGCGCGGTAGTTATCACCGTATCTTCCGCCGGAGTATGCTCGACGATGCAGGAGCGCCCGCACTTTCTTTTGCAGGACTATATCTTGAAGAAAAGGACAACAAGGTCGGTAAATTCCTGGAGCCGCTTATTGATTATGTGTCGGCTAAGCAGGTACGTCTTAAGGACAGTACTTTCTGCCGTCCCGAACCTGAAGAGTTTACCGTATGGGCTGATGATCTTTTTATGAGTGTGCCGTTTCTTGTGCGGATGGCAAAAGCGACCGGCGAGGAAAAATACATGGAAGATGCCGTACGCCAGGTAATACAATTCAGAAAATATTTATTGAATCCCCAAACAGGTTTATATAAGCATGGCTGGTTTAGCGGTTCCGGCCAGCAATCCGTAGCCTATTGGGGACGGGCCAATGGTTGGGTAGTTTGGGCCACTGCAGAATTGCTGGACTGGCTGCCCGCCAATCACCCTTCCTATAAAAAGATACAGGAAGCCTTCCGCCAGCATATCACTAACCTGGTAAAATACCAGGACAGTGATGGCTTCTGGCACCAGGTGCTGACCCGTCCTGATTCATACAAGGAAACTTCCTGCACTGCTATGTTCGCATTGGCAATGGCAAGAGGAGTAAGAAAGGGCTGGCTTAATAAATCATTTAAACAACCTGCATTGAAAGCATGGAATGCGGTGGCAGGAAAGATTGATGCAAATGGAGTGGTGCATGGTATTTGCCGCGGCACGGAGATCGGTTTTGATGAACAGTTTTATTTAGACCGTAAAACAATCGATAACGATCCCCGCGGATTAGGTGCGGTGATCACCGCCGGGATAGAAATAGCAAAGCTTCCTTAACCCTATCAAACTATTTATTTGAAGTACTCTTTCATTTTTATTATAACCGGATTGATCTTCCTGGGTTCCTGCAATAAAAGCGGCTCTGGTAAGAATTTCCTGTTTGATATGGGGACGGATCGCCAGCCTGCCGCTAACGGATATACACGGATCACTACTGCAATGCAGTATGATGTAGCGAAAGGTTATGGATGGTTGTACACGCCTTCTGCAGCTTTTGATACATTGAATGAAAGATTGCATGACGCGTCTCTTCGTTCAGGTGTTTGGGGTAAAGACAGTTTGGGTTTCCGCATTGATGTTCCCAATGATGATTACTATCTCACGCTTAGCCTGGGCAACAAGGATAGCATACCAATGGAAATGCTGGTTGTTGTAAATGGAGAACAATTACCGGATACGATTAAGGCTCCATGGTACAGGCTTGCCTATAAAACAGTCAGACATAAAATTTCAGTTAACGAAGGGAATGTGGTGATCGGCATAAAGGGAATAGGAACAGATGTGGGATTATATACTGTTGAATTAAGGCCTGCATCAGGCAGTGAGTCCATCCGGTTTAATAATGAATTGGAAGAGGACACTGCTGTAGTAAAAGAGTTCCGTTCAGATCTGCTGAAGCAGTTAAAGACAGACACAGCCAGCACTACTTTGCTGAACCGGTTGGATATTATTGATAAATATCTTCTCGCATGTTACTATTTTGATGGCGGAGGCTGGTCGTGGGCGATTAAACAAACCGGCTTCAGCCTGATCTACCGCATGTATGCAGCGGCAGATCTGTTGGAGCAGGTGATTGCTGACCCAACAGATCCTTTGTATAACCGGGCACGTTATCTTCTGGCCAGGATATATTACTGGCTTGACCAGGAAGATAATAATCCTGCGCACGAAAAAAAGGCGCGGGCATATTTTACAGACCTGCAGGAAGCATACCCCGATAACGGGATCATCAGCATGTACCTCGGAAAAAAAATAAAGGACAATACTGCTCCGGACCTTGTGCAGCATGGGGCTCCTTTATGGGCGATCTACCAGCAGGAAGCCATGTATCGTATGCTGAAAGTGATTCATTGGTGGGTAACAGAAAAACAAACAGCAGACGGAGAGTTGGGGGGTAAGTATGGTGATGACGTGGAGATATTGCGCTGGTGGCTACCCGCTGTACTTGGTGCAGATGATAGTTTGGCAAAGCTTGGCTATATGCGACTGGCAGATGGTGTGTGGAACAGCGGTTTGCTTGAACGTGGTTTTGCTAAAAGAGTAGATGATGTGGAGCATTCTGCAGAACTATTCCGCGATACGCATCCGGGCATGTTCCTCCTCAACTATGGAGATCCTGAGTATGTGGAGAGATGCATGATCAGCATGCAAAATTTTGATGATGTATGGACGGGTATTACTCCGCTTGGGCATCGTCACTTCAGGTCGTATTATCTTTCTGCTACGGAAGTGGTGCCTCAATTTCCTTATGGCGTGGATGTGGCGATGAATGCAAGGGCCTTGCTGCCGGGGCTTTGGGCGGCATGGTACAATAAAAATCCGGCGATCATTCAACAGTTTGGTGAATGGTGTAAAGCATGGATTGCAGATGCTGAAAGAACGGATAACGGCAAACCGGCCGGCGTGTTGCCTTCTGCTATTGGTTATGCGGGCGACAGGATAGGAGGTGATAGTCCAAAATGGTATGATCCGAACCTAACCTACGATTATTATAACTGGGAACATCTTGGTCATGTTAATGAACTTCAATATCATTTGATGGGCATGTATGCCCTTACTCAAAACGCGTTCTATCTGAGAACGGTTAATTTTTACAATGAGCTTATTAATAAAGCGAGACAGGAAAAGGAAGGAATGAAGGAAGTGCAACCCGGTAGTTTGGCATGGGTAAAACAGCAATTGCTTTCCGGCGGGGCAGATCATGATATCGGGAACAATCCCATGGGTAAAGTATTTGCAATGGCGAAACAACTTACACGTAACAATCAATATGATTCATTGGTGAAGCTGTATGGCCAACCGTATAATCAATACTCTGTTACACATTGCGACACCATCCTGGAGAACGGATTGGAAAAAATATTGCAGACCCTTCGCTATAATTTCCCTTTGCTTACCAGTGAAGTAAAGTTTACCGACAGGGTATATATACCCGGAGCTAACTTATTATCCGGTATGTATATGGGGCATTTCGGAGCAGGTTATGAATATCCTGCACTTATTGTTTCCTGGCAAAATACGGGTAAAGATGTTGCCATCCTGGTGAAAGGTGGAGATGAAAAAACAATACTCGCATCGTTGTATAATTTCGGGGACGCAAAAACAATTAAAATGCGTGCATGGCAATTGCAGCCGGGTTTGTATAAAGTGAGCAAAGATGTTGACCTGAACAATGACGGTATAGCAGATAAAAACCTGAGCAGCACAACTATTGAAATTAAAGAAAGAGTGAATGATATTCCACTGTATTTGCCGGCAGGAGCGCTTTTGATCGTATCGGTGGAACAACTGAAAGCTTATCCGGAGAACAAAGCAGCCAAACCCGATCTTGCGCTTGCTGAAAGGGATATCGCCATTCATAAAGAAACAAATGAAGGGATGGAGCTACAAGCAGTTATACATAATATTGGCAACGAGGCTGCGCGCAATTGCCGGATCGTATTGGCAATTGACGGACGGGCAAAAGAGAGCCTGGATATAGCGGTATTGGAAGCACCGAATGACCTGAAGCCGCGTTCGAAGCAAGTGATTTTCAAGTTGAAGCCGTTGCAGGGAGCGCACACGCTGAGTGTTAGTGCCTCATGCAATCAGGCCGAAATCACCACATTAAATAATACAGCATCCGTTAAAATGCAGTAGTGACGGGGTGTGTGCGGATTTCTTTTTAAAAAATTTAAGATTTTCCGGGTACGTTACCGTAAAATAATCTTATATTAGTGTTGTCTAACGATTGGATACTGGAAATGCCATAATTTGTCTTTAGTAGCAGGCGGATAGTGGTGTCTTTCAGATTTGAATTCTTCTAAGTAGTTTTAAAAGGCTTTGTAATAAATGACTATTAGTAGGAACTTCTTGCTTTTGATCATTGCGCTTTTTACAGGTGCACATTGCTGGTCGAATGACCTGCCGGTGCTGCCTTATCCCCAACAGGTATCTCTATCTTCTCAATCCATTTCTTTTCCTGCCAGATTACGCATTCAAAGCCAGGGACTTGACCAGGCTGCTGCGGATCGTCTCAAAGCGAATTGGAGCCAATTTGCTACCGGGGAAAAAAACGGCAAATTGCCATCACAAGCGGATATCATACTTGCTCTTATTGGAAAAAACAGAAAGACTGATTCCCTTCTGCAGGCGGAAGCCGGCAGCCATCTTGATAAGATCGGCAGGGAAGGTTATGTGTTATTGGTGAATAAAAAACAACGGCTGATTGCTGCGAACACAGAAGCTGGTTTGTTTTACGGATT
>CBHEUU010000152.1:0-8668 GCA_965990355.1 uncultured Chitinophagaceae bacterium | reverse complement strand
GAAAGTGAAATTGATTGCGGCACAACTTTTAGAATTTTTTTTAAGAAAGCTGCCATACTGTCTTAGGTGCTATTCTATTAGCTTTGAACAGTACTTAAAAGAATATTAATTCCTTAAAATAATGCAATTATCTGACTATTGCATCTAATGCAATTATCAGGCAATTCAATAAAGGCCTATGAACATCCAATGAAAATTCAAAGACACACTTTTTCCAGTTCCCGCTTCGGCCGGAATTTACATTCCCATCTTATTTCTTACCTCAGCGCCACAAGGTTTGCAAAGGTAAACTTCACCAAATTAAAACTCGCCAATTCAATATATTACGGGAATAATCGTTAAACGCTGTATTAAAAACGATGTCTAACCAATACCTAACTATGAACTTCTATAAGGGTCTCCTCCTGCTGCTGCTTTCTGTTATCAGTTCCTTTGTAATGGCCCAAATCCCTTCTGATCTCAGTGGTGTAAAGGCGTCTCAGATTTCCAACAGCCAGTTACAACAATATCTGAACCAGGCAAAAGCTAATGGTATCACTACCGCACAATTGGAATCGGAATTGTTGCGTCGCGGGTTGCCGGCTACTGAACTGGAAGAACTGAAAATAAGAATAGAACAGCTGGAGAGCGGTTCTTTACCTGTTTCAGATTCCACCAAGACCAGTTCTGATAACCAGAGCTTCAATGGCAAACGTCAGGTTTCAAAAAGTATGAACAGCATGAATGAAGTACTGGAAGATATCGTTAATAAGCGTCCCAAAATTTTCGGATCTGAACTCTTCGCGAATGCCAATCTCAGTTTTGAACCTGACCTGAGGATGGCTACACCCAAAAACTATACCATTGGTTCGGATGATGAACTGCTGCTGAATATTTATGGTGTTAATATTTCCCAGCAAACTTTGAAGGTAAGTCCGGAAGGCACCATCAATGTCAAATATGCAGGCGTAATAAATGTGAGCGGTTTGACGGTCGATGCTGTTACTTCTATATTAAAGAGCAGACTGACCAGGTATTATCCGGGTCTTAGCTCCGGTCAAACCAAACTGCAATTGACGCTGGGGAATATCCGCAGTATCAGAGTGATCCTGATTGGCGCTATTAAAAGACCGGGTACGTATACATTACCTTCTTTAGCCACTTTGTTCAATGCCCTGTATGTGAGTGGTGGCCCGGCGGAAAATGGTTCTTTCCGTAAGATTGAACTGATCCGGAATAATGAAGTGATAGAAACAGCCGACTTATATGATTTCCTGATAAAAGGAAGTCAATTGACCAATGTGCGCCTGGAAGATAATGACGTGATAAGAGTGCCTTTTGCCAACCTGCTGGTAACATTGACTGGTGAAATAAATCGTGTTGGCATTTTTGAACTGAAACCTGATGAAAATTTTGAAAAAGCACTTGAATATGCAGGAGGCTTTAAAAGTCATGCATTCAAAGGGCGGATCACCGGTTCAAGGATCACTGGATATGAAAGAAGGATAGTGGATGTGTCAGGTGATTCACTGGCTTACTTCAAGCTTCAGAATGGTGATGAGTTTTTAGTGGATTCGGTGATTAACCGTTATCAGAACAGGGTCCGGATCAGTGGTGCAGTGTTCAAGCCGGGTCCTTATGCACTGGAAGATGGAATGACGCTGAAGCAACTGGTGAATAAAGCACATGGATTGAGGGAAGATGTTTATAATGGAAGGGCGATCGTGGTGCGGACAAGACCTGATCTTACAAAGCAATACATTGCCGTTGACCTGAAGCTCATTCTGTCGGGGCAGGATAGTGGTTTATTCCTGGTCAAAGAAGACAGTGTGCATGTGGCTTCTATTTTTGATTTGAAAGATACGGTTACTGTTACTATTAATGGTGCTGTGCGTAAGCCGGGTACTTACCGGTATGAGGAAGGCCTCTCTCTGAAATCCCTGATTTTAAAAGCAGATGGTTTTGCGGATAATGCGACGGGACGCGAAATAGAAATATCAAGACGTAAACGCGATATTAATGTTACTCAACCTGGAAGTGATATCGTGCAGATAATAAAAGTGAATGACACGCTTGACCTGGCCAATAGTTCCGCAGATGTGACTTTGATGCCTTTTGATATTGTTGCGATAAAAGAAGACCCGTATTATCAGAAGCAGATCAGTGTAAAAGTTACAGGCGAAGTTTTATCGCCCTCCACGTATTCTTTAATAAGCAGGGAAGAGCGGTTGAGTTCATTGATCCGCAGAGCAGGCGGGTTGCTATATACAGCAAATATAGGTGGTGCCAAATTGGTTCGCAAGAAGAAAGAAGTTACGGATACAGCCGAATTGAAACGCTTGTTCACTTCATTGGAGAAAGATTCTTCCAAAACGGCTGCCGGTATGGTGGTAAAAAATACAACAGATGTAGCCATTAATTTGGATTATGTGTTAAAGCATCCTGGTAGTGCGGATGATATAACGTTGGAAGAGGGAGATGAGCTTATTGTTCCGAGGATCAATAATACGGTTAGTATTGGAGGGGAGGTATTTAAGCCGCTGGATATAATGTATGAGAAGGGTAAGTCTATGGATGATTATATAAGTGATGCGGGGGGAGCTACTCCATCGGGAAGTAAAAAGCGGGCGTTTGTAATATATGCTAACGGGAGTGCTGCCAAAATAAAACGCCCGTTGGGAATATTCAAAAGCTATCCGAAAATAACACCAGGATCAAACATATTTATACCGCAGAAACCGAAACGTGAAGGGTTTGATGTAGGTAAAGCAGGAATTTTTATTTCAGCAATTACAGCACTGATAACAGCAGCAACGTTGATTACCAGGAATTGATATTGAGTGGTATTCAACCAAACTGCTAGTAACACATAAGCAACAAACTTAATTAGTCATTGGCCCCGTGACTGAGATGGCGAAGCCATGAATTAAAAAAACGTATTCATAATGGATTCCCCCAAAGAGCAAATTAGTGTAAAAGATATGGCCATGATGATCAATACGATCATCCGTTTCTTTTACAAAAGGATTATTTGGCTTGTTTTAGCTATCATATTGGGAGGTGTGCTTGGATTGCTTTTTCACGGTATTCAAAAGCCCAAGTTTATAGCATCTTCGACGTTTATTCTCGAAGAAAAATCGGTAGGGGGAGGGGGATTGGCCGGACTCGCTTCGCAATTCGGATTTGATATGGGTAGCCTGAGCGGAGGGGGAAGTATTTTCGCGGGAGATAATATTATCGATATCATACGGTCAAAGACTATTATCTCCAAAGTGTTGCTGAGAAAGCTGGATCCACAGATGGGTATGCCAAACGAAACACTGGCTGATTTTTTTCTCGATTTTAACGGGTGGAAAAAAAAATGGACAAAGCTGGATTCACAAACGATCCGTCTTAACAGTACGGCCAGCATAGCTCAACCTAAGAATGACAGCGTGCTGAATGCTATTCATGCTTTCCTTGTAAAAAAATCAATTTCAGTAGAAAGGATCAACAAGAAAGGGTCAATCCTCCGTGTTCAGGTCACTTCGTCCAATAGCCTGTTTTCAAGGCTGCTCACAGAAGGATTGATTGATGAATCTGCCAAAATGTATCTTGAAGTAAAGATCGGCACTTCTCAGGCAAATATTAACCGGATGCAGGCCAGGGCCGATTCATTACTTAGTCTCCTTAATTCAAAAACATATACAGTAGCTTCTACCCAACTACTGGATATTAACCCGGGATTAAAAAGCGCCGCTGTTCCTACAGAGATCGCTACAAGAGATAAAACGATTATTTCCACGTTGTATGCAGAACTGACCAAAAATGTGGAGATCAGCCGGGCAATGCTTTCACAACAAACTCCTGTTATACAAATTCTGGATAAGCCGGATCTCATCCTTGAAAATGAAAAAAAAGGCCGGTTATTCCTGATCGTAGTTGGCGGATTTGTTGGTGCGGCCTTAATGATTGCGTTCTTCAGTGTCCAGCATTTATTGAGAATCCTGAAAAAAACAGTCAAAGTTACATCTGACAGTCAAATATCAAAAGAGGGAAAATGAGCGGAACGAAGGCCTTGATAAAGCCGACATTGCAGGTTACATTGATGTCTTTGCTGGGCATTGCAATCAATTTTGTTACCCAGCTCGCAGCTGCCTATAAGTTCGGCGTTTCTTCTGAGCGGGATGCTTACTTTGGTGCGCTTGTCATTCCTACCTACCTTATTGCTGTACTCATAGGCTCTTTCGGGATGATCTTTCTGCCATCCTATATTGATATTAAAACGAACAGGAAGGCAGCCGATGCAAATGTATTTTTTTTTAATTCAGTAACCCTGGTTGGATTGGTAACGGCTGTCATTGCTATCGTATGTTC
Organism: uncultured Chitinophagaceae bacterium; assembly: GCA_965990355.1. Lineage (GTDB taxonomy): Bacteria > Bacteroidota > Bacteroidia > Chitinophagales > Chitinophagaceae > Terrimonas_A. The sequence continues at coordinate 4,333 of CBHEUU010000152.1, read as the reverse complement.
TGTATTTGCAAGACAACTGCTTTCGTTTACAGTACCGGGTTTTACAGGAAGCCAGTTGTCGTTAAGTGCCGAGTTGCTGGTGATTCTGATGCCAATGGTTGTTCTGCAGATCCTTACAACTCTTAGCGGTTCTGTGTTACAGGCGCAACACCGGTTTATCTTACCTGCGTTAACACCGTTGATTGCTTCAATGATTACACTGGCAAGTCTCTGGACACTTAGCGGAACGATCGGTATTAAGAGCCTGGCTTATGGAACACTGGCAGGTAATATTGTTTCCTGTGTCATCACCTTCATCGTATTAAAGAAAGATATCGACTTTAAGTGGGATATTAAAGGGAAAGACCTGGCCAAGCTCGTCAAGGTAAGCGCACCACTTCTTTTAGCAGGGCTTTTCTATCGACTGACAAGCGTGTTCGAAAGAGGCATTGCTTCTTTTCTTCCCGAGGGCAGCGTGTCTATTCTTGGTTATGCTAACCAAATCATGATTATTCTAGCAACTATCACATCGAGCGGTATTGCTACCACCTTTTATCCGATGCTGTCAAAAGCCTGGAGCGAAAGTAATTTTGAATCATTGAGGAATCTTTTTATAAAAGGCATCCGGATCATCCTGATCATCTCTTTTCCTCTCTCGGTTATATTTACTTTCGTAGGCACACCGCTTATTGGGTTCCTAATTGAACGTGGAGCGATAGATCATGTTGCTACCGTTGCTATCAGTAAAACATTTGCAATATTGACGATTGCTCTTATCGCTAATAACCTGGGTGGGATCATCGCCAAAGTATTTTACTTTTCTGGACGAACTATATTAGGGTCAACACTGGAGGTTATGAGCACCCTTAGTTACATCGGGCTGGCGTTTTTATTGAGCCGTTATTTTTCTTATAAAGGGTTAGCCTGGGCCTCAAGCCTGTATACGGTTATAAGTATTTCAGCTTCGTTCATTTCCCTTTATTTTATTGTCGGTGGTCTTAACATCAAAAAGCTTTTTTCCGGATCTGCCCTTATTTTACTCTCAGCAGTAATACCCATGCTGTTGATCGTTGGATTATTGAAATTGATTAATGTGGATGTCGCCTCTCTTAATATCGTGATCGCTGGAGTTATTATCGTTATGTATCTTTCAGCTTATTACGCATTGCTTATGCTGTTTCGGGCAGAGGAAGTGGAATTTATCAACAATAAAGGGAAAGCCTTATGGACAAAGATCAGGATGGCATGATAATGAGTTTGGAGCAGAAGCTATTTTTTAAGTAATATAGACCTAAATAAATCTTTATGATTGAAACAATCGAGCATGACGGCGTTGTGCTGGCAATAATTGTTCGCCGGAGTTTTGATAAACCGGGGATACATTTTTTTACTCCTGGTGATTTTTCCCAACAACTGGCTTATATGCAACACCCTGCCGGAAAGATCATTCAACCACACGTACATAATCCTGTAAAAAGGGATGTGCATTACACAAAAGAAGTACTTGTGATCAAACGCGGCCGCCTGCGTGTTGATTTTTACAACAATGACCAGGAATACCTGGAAAGCCGCATCCTCGAAGATCAGGATGTGATCCTTCTGTCTGAAGGTGGTCATGGGTTTGAAGTATTGGAAGACCTGGAAATGTTTGAAGTAAAACAAGGCCCTTATGCCGGTGATATGGATAAAACAAGGTTCGAACCAAAGAACGGGATCACGCTGAAGTTACCTAATACCACAACCACTCATGGATAAGTTTATACCGGTTTGCGAACCATTCCTTCCAGGAAATGAAAAGAAATATGTATTAGATTGCCTGGAAACGGGTTGGATATCTTCTGCGGGCAAATATGTTTCTGCGTTTGAAAAAGAATTCGCAGCCTATTGCGGAGCTTCATATGCAGTAGGTGTCTGCAATGGTACAGTAGCGCTACACCTTGCACTTGTCGCGCTCGGAATTAAGAAAGATGATGAAGTGATCATTCCCAACTTTACTATGATCGCGTCTGCGTTTGCTGTCTGTTATACAGGAGCGATACCTGTGTTTGTGGATGCAGACCGCTCTACCTGGAATATAGACGTTTCAAAAATCGAAGCGGTGATAACGAAGAAGACCAGGGCAATCATGCCTGTATCTATATTCGGCCAGACCTGTGATATGGATGCGATAAACGCATTGGCCAAGAAATACAATCTTTTTATTATTGAAGATGCTGCGGAGTCGCACGGTGCGGAATACAAGGGCCGTAAAAGCGGAAATCTTGCCGATATTTCTGCCTTCAGCTTTTTTGCCAATAAGAATCTGACAACAGGAGAGGGGGGGATGATTGTGACCAATGATGAACAGTTGTATAAAAAAGCGCTTTACTTCAAAAATCTTTGCTTTCCGCTCGAAGGACCCCGTAACTATATACACCAGGACATCGGGTTTAATTACAGACTGACAAATATCCACGCAGCTATCGGTTTGGCACAGGTAGAAAAAGCGGATGAATTAAGAGACATGCGTATCAGGAACGCACATTTATACCGTGAATTGCTGTGCGATACCCCCGGAATTATTTTCCAGCAGAACCTGCCGGATGTTCTGAATGTTCACTGGATGAATGCTATTGTACTTGACCCGAAGAAGACCGGCAAGACAAGAGATGAGCTGATGGGGTTTCTCAAAACCCGCAACATAGATTCGAGGCTGCTTTTCACAGGCATGCACCGCCAACCCGCATTGCTGAATTATGGATGTAAGGGTGACGGAGAATTTCCTGTAACAGACTGGCTCACAGAAAATGGACTTTACTTGCCTTCTGCCAGCAATCTCGATGAAGCCACGATCGACTTTATATGCGATGAAATAAAGATGTTCCTAAAAAAATAATTGTTGATGGTTTTTGATCATTACGCCAGGTATTATAACCTATTATATAAGGATAAGAATTACAGTGAAGAGGCTGCACATATTCATCAGCTGATTAAAACCTATGCTAAAAGGCCGATGTCTTCCCTATTGGATATCGGTTGTGGTACGGGTACACATGCTGCGTTCATGAATGACCTCGGATATAAAATGACCGGGATCGATCAATCAACTGAAATGATCAGGCATGCAATAGCGAAAAATATATCAGATGCGTCGTTTGTTGTAGCAGACGCAACGAATTTTTCACTGGGTAAGAAATTTGATGTGGTAACGGCACTCTTTCACGTAATGAGCTATCAGAATGCCAACATTACAGTGAATAAAACAATCAGCAATGCAAACAGTCACCTGACAGATGACGGCCTTTTCATTTTTGATTTCTGGTATGGACCGGCTGTACTTACGGAAAGACCTTCCGTGAAGATCAAGCGTTTGGAAGATGAAACACTGCGTATTACCAGGATCGCAGAGCCAGAGCTTTTGATCAACGAAAACGTTGTTAATGTCAATTTCGAATTACACATTTATGATAAAGAAGCGGGCCAATCTTCTGTGGTGAAAGAATCTCATCCTATGCGGTATTTCTTTAAGCCGGAGATTGAAGCTTTTCTCGAAGCAGCAGGAATGAAGAGCCTCTATTTCCGGGAATGGATAAGCGGGAATGAACCCTCAGCGCATACCTGGGGTGTATGTTGTGTGGCTTCAAAAAAATAATTTGAATGAAAGTCAGAATAGTTCATTATGAGTTGGGCAGACCCAGTTGGATACTGGAAAAGTTTGCTTTTAAGCTTCATAAACACCTGCAGGAACTTGGAATAGAATCAGATGTTGACGCAAAACCAGACGAGAATGCTGATATAAACCATCATATCATTTACTATGACTTTGATTGCGTGAAACGTGGTATTGATACGCTGATGATCACACATATTGATACCAATGAAAAGCTGGAACGGTTAAAAAAGCAAATGATGGTTGCTGAAGCAGGGATCTGCATGTCGAAGGAAACTGCTGATTCGCTTGCTCAGTTAAGTGTTAAAAAGAACGGTTTATGCTATATTGATCCCGCGCATGATGGTGTGATGAGCATCAGGAAGATCGTCATTGGATTCTCTTACCGCGTGTATGCTGACGGCCGTAAAAGGGAAGGGTTCATTAACAAACTTGCCGATAAGATCGATCCACGGTTTTTCAAGTTCAAGATAATGGGTGAGAACTGGGATCTCCAGGTTGAATATTTAACAAAAAAAGGGTTTGAGGTTGACTATATAGATCACTTCGACGGTGAACAATACCTTCAATTCATTCCAAGCCTCGATTATTATCTGTACATGGGTATGGATGAAGGGCAAATGGGTTTTATAGATGCGCTCGCTGCTGGTGTTAAAACAATTGTTACCGCACAGGGATATCACCTTGATGCGATCGGCGGCATCA
>CBHEUU010000151.1:0-8719 GCA_965990355.1 uncultured Chitinophagaceae bacterium | reverse complement strand
ATTCTGGCAAAATGCAAGATCCTTTGCATTCAGATGACTCACAACAATATCAAAACCCAGCTTGCCCATCATAGCAACATCGGTCCTGTATTTGATGGACTGCTTTCCCCAATCTGTTACATGATTGGAGCTTGCCACTGCCGGATAGAAATAGGAATATTCCCATTGAATAAAGATCCGCTCCAGTGGGTCAGTATTATCACTTGGCCAGTATTCTGTAAAGTATCGCAAAGCTTCATAGTCTACCCGTCCCCCACCTCCTGAGCATAACATCATTGGCACCGATGGGTATTTAGCCCTGATCCGTTTCAATACGCTGTACAACCCACGCATATATTCAATATAAAAATGCGACTGATTTTTCAAATAGGAAGAATAGGCATTATAAATGACCGCATTGCAATCCCATTTGATATAAGCTAACCCTGGATTCTTAATAAATAAAGTGTCTATCACCCCGAATACAAAATCCTGTACCTGCGGATTGCTCAGATCAAGAACCAGTTGATTACGGAAATAATGTTCCGCCCTTGCCGGTTGCTTTATTACCCATTCCGGATGTTTCTCATACAGGCTGCTTTTGGGATTCACCATTTCCGGTTCCACCCAGATACCAAACTTCACTGCATTTTTATCGGATTCTTTTACCAGTGAAGCAACACCATTGGGTAATTTTGTCTTGTTCTCCTGCCAGTCACCAAGTCCTGCTTTATCATCATTTCTTGGATATTTATTGGCAAACCATCCATCATCCAGCAGGAAAAGATCTACTCCCAATTTTTTTGTGTCCTTCAGCAGCTCTTTTAATTTGCTCTCATTGAAATCAAAATAAGTAGCCTCCCAGTTATTCAGAAGAGTGAGCCTTCCGCCCTTTCCATCCATCAACTTATAATTCCTTGCCCAGTCGTGCAGTTGCCGGCTTGCATGCCCTTTTCCATTATGCGAAAGCAGATAGAGAAATCCAGGCGTCACAAACTCTTCTCCGGGTTTCAACGTATAAGGAGATGCATAGTTATTGATGCCGGATGTTATCTTCAGGTTGTCCTGGTAATCCAGTTCAAGATCCGTTCTGAAATTGCCGCTGTATTCCAAAGCTCCATATAAGACAACGCCTTCATCTTCTGTTGCCGGCTTTCCAAGCGACACCATAAAAACAGAAGGCTGAAACAGGTTGGCCCTTGTGCCAAGTTTTGAATCAAGTGTTTTGATCCCGTGTGTAACTCTTGATTCTTCCGGTTGCATTTCTTTCTCCCAGTCGCCATGATACTGATTGAGCCAGAAGCCATCAGCCTTCAGATACAGGTTAGCTGAAGCGTATTTACTCAGCACCACATTTCCTTTTTCATGATGCCTGATCACCGACCACTGTTCAATTACGTTTTGTTCCTGGTAGGCTTTATAATATAATATCACCTCAAAATCATAGACGGAATCTTTCAGCATAACTGTATACAATGATGTATTGTTATCCAGTTGCTTTACTTCATGCTTTACATATCGAAGGTCCAGGGAATTATTTCCATCGGTATGCGTGGCCGTAATAGCGGGTTCCATCAGGCTGCGGGAGCCGCTGCCCACATATGCAGCATTCAACACATCCGTATAATCTGATGTCTGCTTATAAGCCTGCGGCACCAGTTCATACTCCTTCGGGTTTTGCAATTTTTTCCCGTAATAAATAATAGAGAGATCATTTTTTTTATCAACCTGAAGTACCAGTGCGTTCTCTTTTGTTTGAACAGGAATAACTGTTTCCTGTGCCAATATCCTGCAACTATATACTATCCCCAATAATAAACATTGATAAATCTTTCTTCGCATTCTTATCCTCCTTAGTTTTCTACAGTACATAAATAGTGTTCTATAATGTGATGACGGTCCGTTCTATTTCAACGAAGGGTCATATTTGTTCTTTTCAGTAATGCCCGGCCAATTATCAGTACGGAAAGGCGCAGCCGGCCAGCCATCTTTATTGAACAGGTTGGCATTGCTGGCATCATCAGCCCAGGCATACCGAACAGCCACCGGGTTTGGCACTTCAACAGATGAAAGCTCTACTGATCTGCCGACGATAACAGCTTTTGCAGGGAAGAACTTCCGGTCACTACCAGCGATCTCAAACCCCGACAGTTCACTTATGCCTTTTGCAGTCAGTCCCTTTCCAACAAAAGAGAAATCAATTACCAGTTTTTGTCCTGCCTTTCTCATTGCAGTATATACAGGACCGGAAGATATCTTATTGATCCCATAAGTATGTTGCAAAGCAATTGCAGCAAGGCGTTCACCCACATCTTTTTTATTCCGGGGATGTATATCTTTTGCATCACCGATATCTATGGTGACAGCCATGCCCGTTTTGGGAACACGCAATGTTGCTGATTGTGATTCTCTCAATTCAGCCCAGGTACTGCCCTGGTTACTATTTCCATTGCCCGCATCGTAACTGGTCAGCTGAACGTAATAAAAGGGCAAACTCTTATTATTAAACCGGCTTCTCCAATCGCTGATCAATAAAGGCAAACCATACTTGTATTCGCGTGCTCTCCACGCATTGGCTTCTCCCTGGTACCAGATCACTCCTTTTATGTTTAATTGATGAAAAGGATGAATCATACCATTGTAAAGTAAAGAGGGATATTCATTAGGCCCGATCCCATTTGAGCTATGCGCTATTTTCTCCACGCGGTAATGCCACGAGCCAGACAATGATTTTTTATGATTATTTACTGTAAGAAAAAGATCACTCCCCTCTCCATGAATTCCTCCTCCACCTCCGCTATCCTCAACTTTTACGGCTATCACATTTTTGCCAGCCTTCAGCAAGCCTTCCGGCACTGTGTAAGCACGATCAATATTCCACCCGGCTATGCCTCCTATCATTACGCCATTAAGATAGGTTTCATCCCTGTCGTCAATCTTTGCCAAACGCAATGTCCCTGCTTTTCCAGCGTCGGCACTATCAACATAAATATCTTTCCTGAACCATACCACTCCGTCCAACCGCGAAAGATTCTGCTGTCCCTCCCAAAGTCCGGGCAGGTCCATCACACTCCAGTTACGGTCATCATAGCCGGCAGTCTTCCATTGAGCGCTGTCAGCTGCATCAGGAAGTCCTTTCTGCAAAAGTTCCAGGTATTGTTTTTCACGAAGCTGTCTTTTCTCCACTAATTCATTTATAGTAAGAGAAGGAGCCGTTTTGATAACTTGTTTGAAGTACGGATCATTTACAAACCCTGCATGACTGATCCACGCCTCTATCTGTGTGCCACCCCAGGTAGAGTTGATCAAACCTATCGGCACCTGCAAATCTTTTTGTAAGGCACGGCCAAAAAAATAACCCACAGCAGAGAACGGCGCAATGCTGGCAGGCGAACAGGTTTGCCAAACACCTCCCTTCAAATGATCAACAGGTAATGCTTCAACATTCTTCTCAACGGTAAATAATCTTATTTGTGGAAAACCGGCCTGCTTTATTTCTTCGTCAGCATTATAAACGCTGCTCCATCCTTTTACGGGAAACTCCATGTTTGACTGACCAGAGCATAGCCATATATCACCCATAAGAATACCCTTCAACGTGATCGTTTCTTTCCCATGCACTGTCAATGCATAAGGGCCGCCCGCTTTTTCCGGAGATAGCACAACCAGCCATTCCCCGTTTTTATCCGCGGATGTTTTTCTTTCCTGTGAATGAAACTGCACGGCTATGGATTCTCCTGCACTTGCTTTTCCCCATATTCTGAGCGGCGCATCCCTTTGCAATACCATACTGTCTCCAAATATTCCATTCAACCGCGTCTGTGCCTGGAGATGACCGGCAAATAAACCTGCTATTGAAAGGAAAAGAAATTTTATACCTGTCAGTTTCATTGGCTATTTTTTTATCAACCTGAACAATTTTGTTTCGTGCGGCTGCACTTTGCCTCGCCATTTATTTTTCTTACCAACAACAGCATGCTCCCACACATCCCTGATCTCATATAAACCTTCGATCTTCAACGCTATAAGGGAAAGATTGAAATCCTGTTCATTTCCTGATTTATTCAGGATGGCTATCGCCATATCACCATTCTGCAATGGTTTCAGGAATACCTCCCATATTTCGTTGCTGTCAATGCGGGCGGCCTGCTTACCGGCAGCATCCTGGTTGATTGCTATCACTTCTTTATTAAGCAGTATGCGCCTGCTAACATCATTCATACTAGTAAGATCATTGGTCGCTATCAGTGGGGCCGACATCATACTCCAAAGACTCATCTGGCTCTGGTATTCTGTATCCGTGCAACCAGTGCCGCCAAGATCTGCAGAAGGACCTTTGGCTCCATATAAACCAATCACCAGCATATCCGGATCATTCCACCGGCCAGGGCCTGCATACTGTCCCAGGCTGCCATTCACTTTTACTATATCCATAATTCCTTCGCCACCTTCACCCGGCCGGGCCTTCCACTTGTCGCGAATATCGCCTGTGGTACGCCACAAATTTCCTCCTGCATCCGCTGCCCAATGCCAGGGTTTCCGTCCTCCCCATTCGCATACACCAAATATAATATCACGGCCGCTCATTGTTAATGCCTCGGCCATTTTTTTATAGCGTTGCTTTGCTGTCACTGAATCATCAGGAGCATTGCAATAGTCGTACTTGAGATAATCAATTCCCCAGGAAGCAAACGTTCTGGCATCCTGCTCTTCGAAATGAAGGCTGGCAGTGTAACCAGCACATGTCAAAGGCGCTGCATCGGAATAGATACCCAGCTTAAGACCTTTGTCATGAATATAATCGGCCAGGGCTTTAATGCCGGAAGGGAATTTCTTTGGATCAGCAATGATGTTATTTTTATTATCACGTCCGCCTTGCCATCCATCATCAATGATAATGTAACGATAACCCGCTTCCGCCATTCCTGATGATACCATTGCATCAGCTATCCGTTTTATCAACGACTCATCAATCTTTTCTCCATATAAGTTCCAGGTCATCCAGCCCATTGGTGGAGTCGGAGATAAAGTTTGCCGTTGTTTGGTTTGTGCATTTACACCAAAACCAAGCAGAAAGAATATTACAGGGATGAAGTATTTCATCAGTTCTCTTTTATCGTACGTACTTTTACCGGGATGGTTTTCATCTGGCCATTCACTTTTACTTTTACCTGCTGTTCCACAAAGGATATTATTTCATAACGCGTTACTACTCCATTTTTCCATTCAAAATTCACGGTAAGATTGCCTCTTGCCTTTAACCCTTTTACCTTCCCTTCATCTTTCCATAGATCAGGGATCGCCGGCAATAACTCTATATAACCAGCGTGACTTTGCAGCAACATTTCCAGTATTCCAGCTTCTGCACCAAAATTACCATCAATTTGGAAAGGTGGTCCAGCCGACAGGAGATTGGGATACACACCTCCTCCTGCTCCATAATTAATATCTGTTCTCAGAGTTGGTTTCAGGATTTCCTTCAATAGTTTAAACGCCCGGTTACCATCCTGCAGTCTTGCCCAGAAAAGTTGTTTGTAAGCAATTGACCAGCTTGGCCCGTCATCACCTCTCACATTCAAGGTTTTTTTAGCAGCTTCTGCCAGTTCAGGTGTTCCGTTGGCTGTGATCAGCTTAGCAGGGTACAATCCGTACAAATGCGAAATATGCCTGTGCTGCGGATCAGTTTCCTTATAATCTTCCAGCCATTCCTGTATACGGCCATCCGGAGCAATGATACCGGGTGGAGGCAACTGTGTTAATACTATCTTCAGTGAATCTGCAAATGATTTGTCGGTGTTGAGCTTTTCCGCAGCCGTAATCATATTGTTGAACAATTCACGGATGATCTGGTTATCGATGGGAGCTCCCACACAAATGCTTGCATGATTGCCATTGGGCAAATAAAACGCATTTTCTGGTGATGATGAAGGGGACGTAACCAACCATCCGGTTTTTTCATCCTTTACCAGTATACTTTTATAAAAAAGCGCAGAGCCTTTTAATATGGGATAAATACTTTTCAGATAGCCGATATCATTGCTGAATTCATAATGATCCCATAGATTATTACACAGCCATCCTGAACCCGATTTTGTTACACCCCATGATGCACTTTCTCCCGGCTCAGTAAAACCCCATACATTAGTGATCACATGCGCCACCCAACCTTCCGCGTTATAATATGCTTTAGCCGTTTTCTGTCCGGGCTCCACGAGACCACGGACCAATTCAGCCAATGGCAGATTCAATTCTGAAAGATTTGACATTTCCACCGGCCAGTGATTCATCTGAACATTCACATCCAGGTGATAATCCCCGTTCCAGGGCGTATGCACCTGATTGGCCCAAAGTCCTTGCAGGTTGGGAGGCAATAAACCCACACGCGTGCTGCTGATGCTTAAATACCTGCCATATTGCATGAACAATACAGGTAAAGATTTATCATTGCCGGGCGACTGATAATGCGCCGCCAGCCTTTTATCGGTGGTTAATGTTTCAGCAGCACCAGATCCCAGGTCAACCGAAACACGATCGAACAACTTCTTAAAAGAACGGATATGCTGCTGCTTTTGCAAAATATATTTCTTCGCAATAGCAGCAGTCATGTTTTTTGTGACCAATGCTTTAAAGCCAGGGTTTTTGAAGTCGGTTGCAGTGGAGATAAAGATCAAAGCTTCATCTGCATCGCTTAGCTGAAGTTCATTTCCTTTCACTGTCTGTTTACCGCCTGTATTCAACACTTTTACTTCCGTCAGGTACTGCATGCCCTTCCCATCTGTTCCGTTGTCCAATTGCCCGCTCAGCTGAAGCGATTGATTTACCACAGAAGATGTTCCTCTTTCCGGCCTGCTGATACCTATGGAAAAATTTATTTTACTCTTTTGGTTGGCAGTGATCCTTATCACATCCACATCATCACCAAAACTGCTGAAATATTCTCGCGTATATTTTACTCCACCCAGCTCAAAACTGGTGGTGGCAATAGCACTGTCCAGCGATAGCCTGCGGTAGTAGTTCCTGTATTGAGCAGAATTCCCGGTGTATTGATAATTAATGGTCAGATCGGCCAGCATCTGAAAGCAACCCCATCGGGGCCCGCCGGAGCCGGGACCAAGGCAAACAAAGTTTTTATCGATCAGCTTTTGTGCTTCATCATTCTTATTCAGTGATAATAACTTTCTTATTTCAGGAAGCTGTTTGTATGCTTCATAATTATTAGCATCCTGTGGACCGCCAGACCATAGTGTGATATCATTCAAAACGATCTTTTCCTTTTCCACACCACCATCCGGGGTCATTCCTAGACGGCCATTCCCCAGCGGAAGGGTTTCTTCCCATTGTGCAGCCGGTTTATCAAACCATATTCGCAAAGGCCGGTTTTGAGCTATTGCACCAGAAAAAAATAATGCGAAAAGGGATACGAATATCAATTTCATACAAAATCGCTTATGCCTGAGAATGGTTTTGTTCAATATCATTTTTTATATCCAAACGTAAGTTCGCTAAGATTGCTATAATTATTATCGCCACTGGCCACTTTCTTCACTCTTATCCTGATATATCTGATTTCAGGAGTGGTAGTGGAGAAATTGATGGTGTAAGGGCCTGTTCCATCATCCGAACGGTTTACTTCCTGCAGCAGGATCCATCCTTTTGCCAAAGCATTATCTTTCCAGTTGGGGTCATTACCCGGAACCGTTGTTGCTGCATTGGTAATATCCGCAATGCCCCACACTTCATATTGAACAGGGTTATGACAACAGTTACGGCCTGTAACTTCCATTGTTCGCAAACTATCATATAATTTACCCATATCGAATGTGAAATGATGCGGGAGCGGACTGTCTCCATTAGTATGATAAATGTTCGGATATCCCTGCGGACCTTCCGAACCATCCCAAAGTCTGAAAAGACCAGTCTGCCCTTCATAAGGTTGCACATCATAAGGGAGATTTACTCCATTAAAAAGAGACTTATCACATTTCACAATACCAAATTCAATTCTCGGAAATGTATCAACAATTGTAGTTGGAAAAGTATCCAATGCCATACGGTTAGGCTTATAAGAGGATTGATAAGCCACCTTGGTGCCATACTTGTAATCATTTAGAGTAATCGAATTATCCTGTGGCAACAACGAAACCTCCTTCGTCTCATCAGCAAGATTAATATAACGGATATAAGTGATAATATTAGTAGAGTCTGGCTGCAGAAAGTTAAGGGTTATTTCTGAACCTTCATCATTCAGCAACTTGTAAGGGTCTGTAAGATTAATGGGACGGTTAAGCAGGCTCTGCCTGTATGTGTTCCCATACACCTGTGCATTCTGTATCTCCACCGGGATGGAGCGGTTTCCTTTACTGTCAAAAGAATATACAAAGAACGAATAAGTATACTCCTGCAGATTGTTGATAATAGTATAGATGGTATCTGCAGGGCTATGTGAAGTTGCAGCAACTTCCACCGAGTCGCGGTTAATTTTAATATCACCAAGTTCATAATATTGCGAAACCTGGTTCTCCTCTGCGTAAGACAACTTCTGAAAACGAACGCCGGGCAGATCCATGAGCCAACTGCCGTTGGTTCGCGGAGACAACAAGATGATGAGTTCCTTTTCGTTTTGTGAAGCGGCGAGTTCATCTTTGAAGAGCACAGAGAGGATTTGCTTTTTGTCCGCGTCGGTTAAGCCAATCTGGTGAGTCGACGTGCTCGAGGCAGTTGCAGTAAGGATTAGAATAGT
>CBHEUU010000150.1:0-8744 GCA_965990355.1 uncultured Chitinophagaceae bacterium | reverse complement strand
ATACCAGGCTTATAAAGAAGTAAGTGGATGAAAAGACGTATTTTCGATACCATTTATTTTTTATGGTTAAATGCTTTCTTGAAAAAACCGTCCTTGTAACAAGTTTTGTGATCGCCAGCTTTTTTGCAACTGCTCAAAAAGTAGTTGAACCTTCAAACGTGCCTTCCGAATGGTCAAAGCCGTATCCGGCTTTTCAAATTGCAGGTAACCTTTATTATGTCGGCACTTACGACCTGGCGTGCTATCTCATTACCACCCCGCAAGGTCATATCTTAATAAATACAGGGCTTGCAGCCTCTGCGCAGACGATCAAGACCAGCGTGGAAGCGCTGGGTTTCAAGTTTAATGATATCAAAATACTGCTTACAACCCAGGCTCATTATGACCACATGGGGGCAATGGCGGCAATAAAAAGAACGACAGGCGCACAAATGATGGTAGACAGCGGAGATTCAAGTGTGGTAGCTGATGGCGGTAGTTCAGACTATGCACTTGGTGGTAATGGAAGCCTCTACGAGCCCGTTAAAGTAGACCGTTTATTGCACAATGAAGACACGATAACCTTAGGCGGTATGCATCTTGTGATGCTTCATCATCCGGGTCATACCAAAGGCTCCTGCAGTTTTCTCTTTGATGTGAAAGATAAACGGAAAACTTACCGGGTACTGATAGCTAATATGCCCACGATAGTTACAGAAAAAAGTTTTTCGGATCTACCAGCCTATCCCTCTATTGCCAAAGATTATGAATACACTTTTGGAGCTCTGAAAAAGCTGACATTCGATCTCTGGCTTTCTTCACATGCCAGCCAGTTTGAGCTTCATACCAAACATAAACCAGGAGATAAGTACAATCCGGCTGCTTTTAAGGATAGAAAAGGATATGATGCTACGATCAGAAACCTGCAAAAGCAATTTTGGGAAAAGGTGAAAGGGATATCCTTATAACTTACTTTGCAAGCTTTTCATACTTCAATTCACGATTGGCCCATGGAATGAAAAACTGGAAATTGGGAGCGTCCGTATGCCCGCCATTATGCTGGCGCCAGGCCAGCCGGCCATCGAGCAGACCCGTGAGCACAGCAGGCATTTGCTCTGTATGGTAATCATTGCTTACACCCAGGTCTTTTACTCCAAGCAATTTGAATACAGGACCCGCAGCTATAGTTGCTTTATAACTTCCCATTTGATCAAGCCATTTAGCATCTCCTTTTTCGGGGATACCGTAGCTGATAAAAGTAGGCCTTGGTGCACACAGCGCTATAAGCTCATGGGAATCTATCGGCAAATCGCAACCAGTCTTTTTACCAAAGGAAGATTCCTCCGTTGCATATTTTAAATAATTTCCTGCCATCCAGTGATAGCCTCCGGTGTTGGCAAGGCTTTCAACAGCTTCACCAAACACACGCCGCTGCAAGGTTGTTCCTCCTTTTCCGGAAGAACCTACAAGCACTACAGCAAAACGCTGATCAAAAGCCATTGTTACGAGAGCGGCTTTACCATAACGGGACACACCTTCAATACCTGTTTTTTTTGCATCTACCAATGTATCTGTTTCAAGATAATCCAATGCCCGCGAGGCGCCCCACCCCCAGGCCCTTAATGCACCCCAGTCATCAGGCTTGCGGGGCTGACCTTTATTTACCAATCCGATAATGCCCCTGGTAAGTCCGGCACCATTATCGGCCTGCACACTGTTTGGTTCAAGTGTGCAATAGCCCCAACCCGCAGCCAGTAATTGTTCCGTGGGCGGAGAATCACCCGTAGGAGGTGGCGCAAAAAAATTGGGGGCAGCCGCTCTTGTTACAGGATTATAAGCCGGGTAACGTTCAAAAATGGCTTTCATTTCAGGATTGCTTTTTATCATCATTTCCTTAAAAGCCGTATTTATTTTTTCCAGGTCGGCTGGTGAAGGTTGAGCAGGGGCAGGCAATGCCGGGAAACCAAACATGATCAATACAGGAACTGGGCCTTTTACATTCAATGGTAATACCAGTACCATATTGATATTTACATTGATCAAAGGATATTCACTGTTATCAACACGGCCAACGAGTTGTTTGGCAATAACGGGTATACGCCCTACAAATTCATAATCGGTGATCTTAGTAGTCCAGGTAACTTTCGGTGTACTCTTTGGAACCCGTCCATACATTTCCTTTTCAAAATCTTCTGCAATTTCAGGGCGGCGCAGTTTCCACCATTGCTCTGGGGTGGTGATCTTTTTTCCGTTTTTGGCGGTTAATGCGTCTGGTAGCTGGGGACAGGGATTGGCCAATTGCTCATCTTCGTTGGCGTGGTTAGGATCTGATTGGTTACTGCTTGGGCCGGGTCTTAATTTTTTAATACCTAATTGCTGCATCATATTCGCCCGGTCTTCCTGTGCGGAAAAGTTAGTAAGCCGGGGATATTGGCTACTGTCGATAGCAGGTTGCTGGGCATTGCCACTAAGAGCAATGCCAAGTGTCAAAAGAAAAATCCACCTATTTTTCATATGGCAATTGGTTTGGCAATCGTTAATTATCGGTCCTGAAAGGCGAAGCCGGTAATCCTTCTTTATTATATAAATTCGGATCCAAAGGATTATCAGCCCAGGCATACCGCACATATTTCGGTTCACTAACCGTATCATTCCATACAATCACTTTATTCCCTTCAATTTTTGCGGAAGCCCATACAAATTTTTTATCTGCACCTGCAATAGCGAATGACGAGGGTTGTTCGCCATCATTGGTCATCAACCCACTACCTGTATGTGTGAAACCGATAACGATCTGTTTTCCTTCAATGGCAGATGATTCATAGATAGGACCTGAATAAACGATGTTCTCTTTATAAGCCAGTTTCAATGCTGTAAGTGCCAGCCTTTCACCTACATCTTTTTTATTGTCGGGATGAATATCATTCCATTCACCCAAATCGATTGCCACTGCCATACCAGTATTGGGAACAGATAATGTTTTAAGTTGTGATTCCCTCAGCCCGGCCCAATTACTTTCCATAGGCAGGTAATTGTAGTCCATAAAGCCAGGCAGTTGCACAATCAGGAAAGGAAGCGAATCCTGCTGCCATTTGTTGCGCCAGTCGTTGATCAGTGCAGTCAATAATTTTTCATATTGTTTGGGTTGCCAGGTATCGGCTTCTCCCTGGTACCAGCAAAATCCTTTTATGGTGTAGTTGATCTCCGGCGCTACCATTGCATTATATAAAGCTGTTGGTTGATTTTGCGCGCTTTGGCCGCCACCGGGACCTCCACCACTAACCGGCACAAAAACAGAACCTACTTTATATTGCCAGTAACCTTTCAGATCAACCGTATCAGTACCGGAGAAAATACAATAAGGTTTATCGGGTACAAATCCACCTTTGCCATTGTTGTTGGTAACGCGGACAACAAAAATGTTTTTACCTGCTTTCAGCAGGTCTGCAGGCACACTATACCTGCGTTGAGGATATTGATAAGCGGTATTGCCAACCTGTTTGCCGTTAATGTATAATTCATCCGAATCTACAATTCTTCCCAGGAAAACTTTAGCAGGTTTGCCAGCCATGGAGCTTGGAATAGTAATCTCTCTTCTGTACCAAACGATACCGTTCAGGTCTTTAATACCCTGATCCTCCCAATAGCCAGGAATATTGATCGTACGCCATCCTTTTGGCGTATAAGCAGGATCAGACCATTTGGGAGAAGCTGCGATGCCTGCATCAACAGGAGGTGAAGGCCTGTTGCCTGCAGGTCTCCGGTTAAGACCATTGATATAAGCAGTGTCTTTATTTTTTTCGATCGTTGTGATCTGGGCTGAAAAATCTTTCAGTCCCTGTTCGCTGGTCCAGGCCTGAATGGGTGTGCCACCAACACTGGCATTAATGATACCGACAGGCACTTTATATTTTTCATAAATCTTTTTTGCAAAGAAATAAGCTACTGCAGAGAATGGCCTTACTTCTTCACCTACTGCCGGCTTCCAGTAGCCGGTTGGTAAATCAGCTTGTGGCCCTTGCAGGTTAGTCATGGTGGGAATCCAGAATTGCCTGATCCGGGGATAATTTGCTTCTGAAATTTCCCTTGCATAAGTTACATCATGAATGTTCATCTGGTGAACCATATTTGATTGACCGCTGCAGAACCAGACATCACCAAAAAGGATCTCATGCAAGGTGATCTTATTGCTTGCAGTGATATCCATTGTATAAGGGCCACCTGCTTTGGTAGGTGGTAATTGCAGAGCCCAGTTTCCTCCCGCATCAGCTTTAGTTTTATATACTTTACCATTGAAGCGGATATTCACTTTTTCATTGGCGGATGCCCATCCCCAGAGTTTTATTTTTTCATCCCTTTGCAAAATCATGCTATCCCTTATAAGCCGGGGCAGTTTTACCTGGGCAGAAGTGTTCAATGCAACAAACAATATCAGTGGTATGATAAACAGTTTCTTCATATCGGGTTATTGAATAGTAAGGAGCTGGGTAAGCACATTGCTGGTTGTTTTATTAGCAACACCTGGTTGTCCGCCGCCTGCACTGATACTGATCTTACCCTTTGGTTGATAGAGCTGGCCGTTTGTTTCATTTACAAGTGATAAGTCTTCAACGCTAAGGGTGAAATGAATGAGTTTGGTTTCACCGGCTTTCAAAGAAACGCGTTGAAAACCTTTCAGGGCTCGCAATGGTGCTTTTCCTTTCACGCCGGGGTGCGATACGTATAGCTGCGTCACTTCTTCACCATCCCGTTTGCCTGTATTGGTCAGTTTAACGGTCAGCTTTATTGGTTGTCCTGCTTTTACAGAAGAAGGAACTGTAAGTTGTGCATAACGGAAGCTGGTATAGCTTAAGCCATAACCAAAAGGATACAAAGCCTGTCCATTAAAATAACGGTATGTTCTTCCATTCATGGAGTAGTCACTAAAGCCTGGAAGATCTCCATCGTTTTTATAAAATGTTACGGGCAACCGTCCGGCAGGATTGTAATCGCCAAAGAGCACATCTGCTACAGCCTTGCCTGCACTTTGTCCTCCATACCAGGCATTCATAATAGCAGGAATGTTTTCAGCTTCCCAGGGAATGGAAATGGCACTGCCTGTCATAATAACAAAAACGACAGGCTTGCCGGTTGTTTTTAATGCCTTCAGTAATTTGGTTTGAACTGCAGGCAGCAGGATGGATGTTCTGTCGCCGCCGTTGAACCCTGGTACAGTAACCGGCATTTCTTCTCCTTCCAGTTGCGGTGAAATGCCACCTGCAAAAACGATCGCATCAACCTGGCTAAGCTGGCTGGCCAAAGCTTCAAAATCTGTTTGAACAAAATGGCCTGTACGCAATGCCACATTAGCATTGTCGTCGCCCTGCCAGTATTCCAGCACAATATTGTATACAGAATCTTTTTTTGTTTCAAGCTTATACGTTTTGGCACCCCAGCGATTCCGTACCCAGGCATTGATCGCTTCCTTATCATTTACAAGCAGCCTGTAACCATCATCGGCTTCCACTTCAAGATGTATATTGCCTGTTTCTTTTGCAGTAAAACGGGTTGTATAACGTGCGGAGAAATTAGTGGCGGTTACATTGTTGCCGATAATATCGCCACGCTGCCATGTGTGATCAATGTTTTTTTCTGTTCTTACGAGGAATGGCTGTTCTTTCAATTCGCGGTTGCTGTAGTATTCGGCTTTAAAACCCTGCTGGCCATCCCAGCTGAACTGGTTTAGCAGGTCAGCATACTGAAGTAAAGTATCGTTGGTGAAATTGATGGCTTTCTCATAAATCACTTCAACGTTTTTACCTAGCTTCTGTTTTATTCCCTCAAGTATGGTGGTGATATGGGAAGGTGTTCCGTTATAATTGCCCAATACGGAAATACGGTTATCTGCATTTGGCCCAAGCACGGCAATCTTCCGGATGTTTTTATTTAAAGGCAGGGTTGAATTTTCATTTCTCAACAAAACGATGGATTGTTGAGCCATCTTTAATGCATGTTGCTGATGTGGGGCACTTTCCAATACAGCAGCCGGTGTTTGAGCATATTTCACCATGGAGACCGGGTCGAACATACCTAAGCGATAGCGTATCGTGAATAGCCGTTTCAATGAAGCATCAAGATATTCTTCTTTGATCAACCCCTTTTTCACAGCATCCACAAGGGTTATGTATACGGTTTGCCCGCATTCCACATCCGTGCCATGCACTACGGCATCTATTGCAGAGCTGGTAGCATCGGGATGGGTTTTATGATACCTGAAGAAATCATCAATTGCCCAGCAGTCTGAAGTAACATAGCCGGTGAATTTCCATTGCTTCCGCAGGATATCATTCATTAATAAATCATTGCCGCAACAGGGCTGCGTGTTCACTGCATTATAGGCACACATCACACCGGCCACATTTGCATCAACGATCAGCTCTTTGAATGCAGGCAGGTAAGTATCCCACAAGTCGTAGGTAGTAGGATTGAAATTGTCTGCGTGACGGCTTGGTTCCGGTCCACTATGCACAGCGAAGTGTTTGGCGCAGGCAGCTGCTTTCAGGTATTTGGGATCTTCACCTTGTAAACCACGCACAAACGAACGGCCCAGCATAGCCGTAAGAAATGGATCTTCTCCATAAGTTTCCTGTCCACGGCCCCAGCGTGGATCACGGAAGATATTGATATTGGGCGTCCAGTAAGTGAGCCCCAGGTAACGCTCACTGGTGCGTCCAAGCTCGATAGCTTTGTTATGAATGGCCCTTCCTTCCAGAGCGGAATAGTCGGCCATGCGATACAATGAATTAGTGTCCCAGGTAGCTGCCATGGCAATGGCCTGGGGGAATACGGTGGTGCGGAAAGGTGTTCGGGCTACTCCATGCAATACTTCATTCCACCAGTCATAAGCGGGAATGCCAAGTCTTGGAATGGCTGGGGTTGCATTCAGCATCTGCGCTACTTTTTCTTCCAGTGTCAACCGGCTTACAACATCGTTTACACGTTGTTCAACCGGCAGGCTGGTATTCCACATAGGATAGGATTTGTATTCCTGTGCTCCTATTTTTGTGGCGATAAGTAAAAAGGCAAAGCAGATAAATTTGCGCATGGTATAATTTTTAGCAAAATTATTTATATACATCGTCATCACTCTTTATTTCAAACCAGTCGTAGGCAGCTGAGTTTTCAGCAGGCTTTCCTTCCGAAGTGGCATACATGGCATACACACAACCGACAAACCCACCTGCCGTTTTGGTGCTTAAATATCTTGCATCTGCATTGCTCTGCAAAAGTTTCCATTCATTTTTTTGGAGGCCATAGTAAAAAGAGTACCGGTCACCACTGGCTTCAATTTTTAAGAAGAGATCCTTATTGGATTCATTGAGCGCTTCACTGGCCACCAGGTCGGTTCCCTTATATAAGGCCACTATCTGCTTATCGCCCTGCATAGTCTTGCACAGGTAATAGTAAGTCTTTTCATTTTGGAAAAGCAATAACCCTGCTTTTTCATTTCCGGCTTTTGGAGTAAAACGCATGCTGGTGGCGGCATAGCCTTTGAGATGGGGTTGGTTGAAGCCAACAAACGAAGGATTGTCTTTACCCGCGCAGGTTTCAGGACGCAGTTTCAGTGTTAATGAACCGGGTTTTGACAGGAGGTCGTACCATTGATCCCGCACTGTTCTGAGAAAACGATACCGGGTGTTCAGTTTTTTATTGCTGAATTCATCACGGAATAAATAATTACCGTTGAATGGTTCGCGTTTAGTATCTGCAACGGCATTGATAGGGTAGGAGTATTTTACTTCTTCACCCCCGAGATCAAATACCGGCCATTCGTCTTTCCATACAACGGGTGCCATAAAGGTTTCCCTTCCGGCATTATAGTAATCGCCTTCATAAGGGCGGCAGGCGAGGAATATGCCCCACCATTTTCCGTCTTTGGCCTGCACAAAATCTGCATGGCCTGCTGTGGTAACTGGGTTTTTCCGGTTAGGGTCGAGTTGACGCTGCGTGAGTATGGGATTCTTTTCATAAGAAACAAATGGACCTTCAGGTGATTTGCTTCTGAATACAACTTCGGAATGGTTATAGGCTGTTCCTCCTTCTGCACAAATAAGATAATACCATCCGTCTTTTTTGATTAAATGCGGTCCTTCAATCCACACTGGTTTTTTGGCCATATCTGTTCCTCCATTCACCAATAACTTTTCTTCGCCTGTTACTTTCAGGTTTTGCGCATCAAATTCAAACATGCGGATGGTGCGATGTCCATCATGCAGGGAAATATTATTGGGAGGAATGCTGTTGAACACGATGTATGATTTTCCATTGTCATCAAAAAAAAGGGAAGGATCTATACCATTCACTTGTGGCAGCGACACAGGCTTGCTCCATGGACCTTTGGGATCTTTAGCAGTAATAACAAAATTTCCCAGTTTGCTTACTTCCGTACATACAATATAGAACGTGCCGTTATGATAACTGATCGAAGGGGCAAACAATCCTCTTGAAACACCTGCTCCATCCAGGTTCAGTTGATCAGGCCGGTCCATAGCGTAACCGATCTGCTTCCAGTTCAACAAATCTTTGCTATGAAAAAGCGGCAGCCCAGGGTAATAGGCAA
Organism: uncultured Chitinophagaceae bacterium; assembly: GCA_965990355.1. Lineage (GTDB taxonomy): Bacteria > Bacteroidota > Bacteroidia > Chitinophagales > Chitinophagaceae > Terrimonas_A. Next base: position 166 of record CBHEUU010000150.1, on the reverse strand, counting down.
AGGAGGAATTGACAATATAAAAATCATCCCCGGCGCGGCAAATGCTGGGATCAGGATAAAATCCAGCCAGTATGGGGTTTTTGAATGATTGAGCGCTGCCGGCCAGCAGGGAGAAACTAAAGAAGGCGAGAGCAAGAATTTTTTTAAGCATTATTGATCGGCTTTA
>CBHEUU010000149.1:0-8744 GCA_965990355.1 uncultured Chitinophagaceae bacterium | reverse complement strand
AAAGAAAATGAAGGAAATCAGGTGTTTTATCTCCTACTCTTTGTGCATTAGAGATCGATTGCTGCACCCATTTCATATTACGTGTCATGGGCGGGCAAATAGTAGGGCAATGCGTAAAAAAGAAATCGGCCACCACTATTTTACCTCTCAGCTTCTCCCAGTTTATCGAATCACCTTCCTGGTTTACAAGGGCAAAATCAGTAAGCTTGTGCCAGACGGTATCAGTAACTTCCTTTCCTCTTTCTGTTTTGGTAATAACAGAATCGGCAAAATAATGCCTGGGCATGGCAATGGCAGAATCACTAAAGCCTTTGACTATGAAATAGCAAATCAATGGCATAAGTGCTGCCAGCAAAATGGCATATAGGGCAGTCTTGTTCAAATCACTTCATTTTAATTATCAACTTCACACTACCGGAAGCCAGGTCCGGCCTGCGCCGCAAAATTATTTCTTTTTATGCCTCACAGACACGAATGATACAGTAATATTTCTGTAAAAACGGTTTACCCGGTTGGCATTATAGCAAAAAAAATCACCGGCCCTGATATACACAAGCCGGTGACTTTATATAGTAAAATAACTCTACTCTTTATTGTTTTCCCGGCTTGGGCTCTTCTGGTTTCTTTTCCTCAGCGTGATGTGGCTTGGGAGTAGTTGTTTCCTGGAAATGTTTGTCATATGTATTCCGCAGGTTCTTGTAGGAATTACCATCAATAATGAATGCCAGGATAAACCAGATAAACAACAACAGGGGAACCACAATGGTCATGATCATATTGCGGATCTCATCACCCAGGTGCATAAACACTGATACAATGTAATATGCTTTCGCCAGCGTAAGGATACACACCAGCCCTTTGAATGCCAGTACCAGGTAAGCGTTTGGATCAGGCCCTTTATGGATGTTATAAATAATAAGACCGATTGCCAGCTCGATGATCGTGATCACAGAAAGCAGTATCGTTGTTTTCTTCACCTTTTTGCTGAACTCCGCATCGGATACGTGGTGCTGGAAGGTTATTTCTGAAGATGCTGATTGATGTTCCATCTCGTTCAATTCGTTTATTTAAATAAGTTTAAAGCGCTATTTAGATCAGGTAGAAGCAAAGGAATACAAATACCCATACCAGGTCTACAAAGTGCCAGTACAAACCGGCTTTTTCAATCATCAGGTAATGGCCTCTGTGTTCGAACACGCCTTTCTGTGTCATGATCAGCATTATTATATTGATCACCACACCGGAGAATACGTGAAAACCGTGGAAACCAGTGATACCATAGAAATATCCACCGAAAGCAACAGGTCCATTTTGACGCACGTGCAATTCTGCTGTATTAACCATGCTCAACAACTGATCTTTAGGAAGACCCAGCAGTTGCGCTTCTGTCATAGTGTTGCCATGCTGCTCATGCACCAGTTGTGCCAGTGAATGCACAGAAGAATTATTCAATGCTGCATTCAGTGCTTCACCATGTACCAGTTGACCCCAGGGATTTACTGTAGTGGTTTGTCCTACCCATTCAATCTTGCCATCTATCAGGGTAGCATGAGCACCGGTGATCAGGTGATGCCATTCCCATGCCTGGCAGGCAAGGAAGGCGAGGCCACCAACGATTGTCCAGGCCAGCCATTTGATCACTCCTTTTTTATCGCCATTGTGTCCTGCATGCACAGCCAGCACCATTGTTACGGAACTGATGATGAGGATAAAGGTCATCACACTCACAAAAGCAAGAGGCAGATTTGCGTGTCCTGCTCCGGGGAATGCATTGAACACCGCGTTTGGATCAGGCCAGAAGTTTTGGCTGAAACGGATAGAGCCATAAGAGATCAGGAAAGCTCCGAAAGTGAACGCATCACTCATCAGAAAATACCACATCATCAACTTCCCGTATTCTACGTTGAAGGGGCTCTTTCCACCGCTCCACCATTTTGTCTGCTGCGCTGTAGCTGTTGTCGCCATGTCAGTTATTTCGATTTATAAATTCCAATTATCAAAAGGCCTTTATCAAACCTTTGAACTTCTTAAATTTTTTCTCAACCAATGATCAGAAAGAACACCAGCAAATAGATCCATAAGATGTCTACAAAATGCCAGTATGTTGCCACTACTTCCACAGGAACCGCACTATACAATTTGATCTTTCCGAAAAACGCTTTGATGATCATTACCAGTAAAGCGATTATGCCGCCTAATACGTGCAAAGCGTGTAATCCAAAAATGATATATAAGAACTGTCCTGCACCTGCTGATCCACTGAAATGTATTCCCTGGTCCCACAGGCTTTTGAATCCTATCCATTGCAACACCACGAAAACAGATCCCAACACAAAAGTCAATCCCATCAACAAACGGTACTGGTTCATTTCCCGCTGGCGGAATGCCCGCAGGGCCATTTGCAATGTAAGGCTGCTTACCAGTATCACACCTGTAGATACCCAGAAGATCTTAGGCACCGCGATATTTCTCCAACCTACCAGGTTACTCTTAACAATAAAAGCACTGGTGAGGCCTGCAAACATCATCAGTATGCTGGCAATCGCCACCCACAAGGTGAACTTGTGGGGATGTAATTTCTTTTTTTGTTGATTCATCACTGTTTCCATCTCACTTTAATTATAATATTACGCTTTACTCATTAACAAGGCCAGCAATACAACCGGCAGGTATAAATAACTTCCAAACATCACTTTCCTTGCAGAGCTTATATCCATTTTTGCATACAGTGTAGTGCAACGCGTCAGCATAAAAACATTCGCCAGCACAATCAATCCAATGCTTATCATTCCTACCACATCGTTATAATTACAAATACCGATGAAATAAGGTATCAGGGTTACAGGAAAAAGCAACAATGAATAGATTACCGTTTGCAGTGCTGTAAATTTTGTCGGCCCCTTTTCTGCCGGCAATAGTTTAAAGCCCGCTGTGCTGTAGTCTGTATGCGCTATCCAGGCGATAGCCCAGAAATGCGGGAATTGCCAGAGGAATTGAATCCCAAACAATACCCAGCCACCCAGCGATAAACGGTCATCACCAGCTGCCCAGCCTATCAGGCAGGGCAAAGCTCCCGGAACAGCCCCCATCAACACCGCCATTGAACTTATTTTTTTCAGTGGCGTGTAAATAAAAGCATACAGGAACAAACTGAATGCTGCAAGGCCTGCCGACAACCAATTGAAATAATAGCCAAGAATAAAAACACCCAGTGCACCAGTGATGATGGCAAAAGCCCATCCTTCCTGAACGCTCATCCTGCCAGAAGCAACAGGGCGTTTACCCGTACGCTTCATCATGGCATCTGTGTCTTTTTCTACTACCTGGTTGATGGCATTGGCGCTTCCTGTGACCAACATCCCACCTGCAAAGAGCAATCCTATCATCACCCATTCATACTCCACCACTTTCGGCGCCAGCAGGTAACTGATCACACTGCTGAACACCACCATTATACTGAGCGAAAGCTTAACTAACTGCAAGTAATCTTTTACCTTATTCATCACAGCTTTCGCGATTTAAAACCTAATAAAAACTCCTCCTGACCCTTTTCACATTTTTTACTTTAGTGCTTGCTTTCATTCGCTCCTATCGGTTCTGTCTGCGGAATGAATTCCCTTCCATCTTTACCATAATCATATGGCCAACGATGTACTTCAGGAATTTCTCCGGTCCAGTTACCGTGACCAGGTCTGATAGGTGTTGTCCATTCCAGCGTAGTAGCGCCCCAGGGATTGGTGCTGGTTACTTTTCTTCCTTTGAAAATAGAATAGAAGAAGTTGAACACAAACATCAGCTGAACTGCAAATACTACAATTGAAACGATGGTGATCATTTCATCGAGCTTGCCAAACTGGTTGAAAGAAACCCAGATGCTCTTATCCAGGTAGCGGCGGGGCATACCAGCCAGACCTTCGTAGTGCATTGGCCAGAAAATAAGGTAAGCGCCAACCATTGTTACCCAGAAATGGAAATAAGCAAGAGTATTGTTCAGGTAGCGGCCAAACATTTTCGGGAACCAGTGATAGATACCGGCAAACATGCCAAACATGGATGCCACACCCATTACAATGTGGAAGTGGGCTACCACAAACATTGTATCATGCAGATGTATATCAATGGTGGAGTTTCCGAGGAAGATACCTGTTAAACCACCGGAGATGAACAAACTCACAAAACCGATCGCAAACAACATCCCGGGTGTAAAGCGGATATTACCTCTCCATAATGTAGTAAGCCAGTTGAATACTTTAATAGCTGATGGCACCGCGATCAACAAGGTGAGCAACACGAACACGGAGCCAAGGAAAGGATTCAACCCGGTAACGAACATGTGGTGCGCCCAAACCAGGAAGGCCAGTATCGCGATCGCAAACAATGAACCCAGCATCGCCATATAACCGAAGATGGGTTTGCGGCTGTTAACAGATAATATTTCCGATACCATACCCATTGCAGGCAACAGGATGATATATACTTCGGGGTGACCAAGGAACCAGAACAGGTGCTGGAACAGGATAGCACTACCACCTTCATTCGGCAACACTTCACCATTCACTACGATATCACTCAGGAAGAAGCTGGTGCCGAGGTTGCGGTCAAACAACAACAGGATAGCACCTGAAAGCAGTACAGGGAAAGATAATACGCCCAATACAGCAGTGAAGAACAGCGCCCAGATAGTCAGCGGCAGACGTGTCATGCTCATGCCTTTGGTACGCATGTTCAGGATAGTAGAGATATAGTTCAGACCGGCCATCAGCTGAGACACAATAAAGAGTGCCATACCGACCAACCAGAAATCTGCACCGAGTTTTGAACCATCATTTGCCTGACCCAAAGCACTCAGTGGAGGGTACATCGTCCAACCACCACTAGCAGGGCCGGTTTGTAAAAACATTGAAGCGATCATCACCACGCTGGCCAGGAAGAAGAACCAGTAAGAAAGCATGTTCAGGAACGGAGAAGCCATGTCTCTTGCACCCACTTGCAGCGGGATCAGGAAGTTGGAGAACGTTCCGGAAAGACCTGCAGTTAATACGAAGAACACGAGTACGGTACCGTGCATGGTCACCAGCGCATAATAAAATTCCGGCTGGATGGTGCCGCCTTTTGCCCAATGCCCGAAGAATGTTTCGAGGATAGGAAAGGACTGACCTGGAAAACCTAATTGCAAACGGAACAATACCGAGAACAGACCACCAATGATCGCCCATATGATACCTGTTATCAAAAACTGTTTTCCGATGGTCTTATGGTCCATACTGAAAACATACTTTGAGATAAAGGACTGGTGGTGATGTCCGTGATCACCGTCGTGATGAACATCGTGAGACACCGCTGTGTCGTGATGTATATGCAATGCTTCGCTCATAATCTTTTATTTTTTTCCGCCTGACGGCGGAGACTCTTAGGTATCGAATTAATGACCGGCCATAGCTACTGGTTGGGTAGCCGCTTTAGCTGCAGTTGTATCAGCTGCTGCCTTTTTTGTTGCTGGATCTTTGTCAGGAAAAGCGGCAAAGTATTTCGGTTTCTTGGTCGCCATCCACTGATCAAATTCTTCCTGCGTTTCTACTATGATCTCACCGCGCATACTCCAGTGACCTTTACCGCACATCTGATCGCAGGAAATTTCGTATACAAAGTTAGGATTGCCTGTTTCTTCTTTCATCTGCTTGCTGGTCTTGGTTGGTGTGAACCACATGGTGGTAGGTGTACCGGGCACAGCATCCATTTTCATCCGGAAATGCGCCAGACCTACGTCGTGGATCACATCTTTTGCACCGATCACCAGTTTTACCGGCTTATTGATCACCAGGTGCATTGCTTCACCCGCTATATACATATCATCATGGTTTGCAGGATCATCCCAAAGTTGGCCCAGTGGGTTATTTTTTTCGTCACTGATTTTTTTGAAATATTTTTTACCCAGGATATTGTCTTTACCAGGGTAACGGAATTCCCATTTAAACTGGCTACCGGTCACTTCCACCACCATTGCATTCTTAGGAGCATCACCTGTGATCTTGAACCAGTAGAAGATACCAAAACCTACCAGTACTGTCAGTGTGATAGCAGGGATTACAGTCCAGATCAACTCCAGTTTGTTGTTGTGAGGATAATAAAATGCCTTGCGGTTATCAGACTCCTGGTATTTAAAAGAAAACCAGAATAAAGCAATCTGTGTAATAAAGAAAACAATGCCTGTGAGGCCGAGAGTGATGTACAACATCGTGTCGATATGCACACCATGATCAGATGCCGGTGCACCCAGGATCTTTCCTTTCAATTTTTCATTGCAATAAAATACACCGATCAATCCCACTATCAGGAAGGTCAGCAACAAAAAAGCGTTGATTTTATTGGTCTGTTTCCTGGCTTTTTCTTCACCACGCAGCACTGCTACATACTCACTGGCCTTGGCTATCTGAAACGTAACCAGGAAGCCCAATGCCAAAATCGCTACAATGAAAAAAGTTTGCATATTCTATCGTTCAAAAGTTATTGTTCTGTGTTCTATTTTAAGGTTAAGAAGTTTAAAAGTTTCGATATATAGCAACAGATCTTTTAGCTTCTTAAACATTTCAATCTTAAGTGTGATGTATCAGGCTCTCTTTTATCAATGGATGGTTCCTTGCCAGCAGCGGCGCTTTCGCCAATGCCTTGCCTGTTACAAACATGATCAGACCAGCAAAACCTAAACCAACACCAAAGTCATACAATATCATTGGCACATGTGTTTTTCCTGTTTCAGCATCTGTCAACGGGCTGGGGAATACCATCTGGAAGAAATCCAGCCAGTGACCAAAGATGATCAGGAGTGCCATGAAAGTGATCGTTGTATAATTCCTTTTTGCATCACGGCTCATCAGGATCAATATGGGAGCAATAAAGTTGATGATAAACATTAACCAGTATACTCCGCTGAATTCGCCCTCTGCTCTTGGTTTGAAATAAACTGTTTCTTCAGGAATGTTGGCATACCAGATCAGCATGAACTGGGAGAACCACAGATAAGTCCAGAAGATAGAGAACGCAAACATGAACTTACCGAGATCATGCAGGTGCTCTGTATTGGTATAGGGCAGATATCCCTGGTTCTTCATGAAAACCACAAACAGGGTGATCAAAGCAATACCGGCTACGAATGTGCTGGCGAAAGTGTACCAGCTGTACATGGTACTGTACCAGTGTGCATCAATGCTCATCAACCACAGCCAGGGGATGGAAGACATTACTGTAAGAGAGAACACGATGATAAAAAGTGCTGCCCAAACAGTATTGTTCCACATGTATTTTTTTCTGCCTTCAACAGTAGGAATAGGATTGTTGTCGAGGCTGCGGGAAAGGCTTCTCATTTTCCATCCCAGTACAGACCAGAGAACAATCGTAAGAACAGTAACTGTAGCGAAAAATCCTTTATTCAAAAATCCTGCTTTGTGCAAGAGTGTAGGATCGTGTTTTACATGCTCGGCATCTGTCCAGTGATAAATTTCATGGTTGCTGCCAAATGCGATGGATAACAGTATTGCTCCGCAGATAACACCTAAAACAGGTACGCAGGCAGAGATTGCTTCAGATACGCGGCGGAAAGACATCTGCCAGCCGCCCCATGCCAGGGTGGTAGCACAGATAAAGAACATTGCTGCATTCACTACCAGCAGGAAGTAAACACTGTTCTGCAGCAAGCTGCCCCAGAACCTTGCCTGATCATGCGGATTATCTTTAGAGCCGTGTGTAATATATAATGTAACTAAAGACAAGATCCCAATAGCCATTAAGGCGATCGCTATGGTATTGTATCTTTTCGGCGCTACAAAATTGTCCCTGTTTGACATCAGTATTCTTTTATAATTTCTTCAATAATTCTTATTTAACGGCTGCTTTTGTTGTGCTGTCTGCTGCCGCTTTCGGTGCTTTTGCTGCTGCTGTATCTGTTGTTGCAGGAGCGCTGCCAGCCGGGAATTGTTTTGATTTAATATAAGCAACTACCTGCCAGCGTTGTTTGGTGGTCAGTTGGGAAGCATAGCTACCCATTTGTCCTTTGCCGTAAGTGGCTACATGGAAAATCGTTCCTTCAGATGTTGCTTTCATATCATCACCCATCAGGTTTTTAGGCGCTGCGGGATAAGGACCATTACCATCTTTCCAGAGAGGACCATTTCCATCCAGCTTGGAACCATGGCAGATGCCGCAATTAACGAGATAAAGTCTTTCTGCTTCTTTCAGATCAATGGAAGCCAGTGCCAGCGGGCTTTTTATGCCTGCTGAAGAAGCATAAGAACCAACAGTGTCTTTCAACAATTTTGAACCGAGCATATCACCGCGGGCAATAGTACCTTCTACAGGACCACCACGGAAGTGGGCGCCAGGTGTTGCGGACGCATCCAGCCTTTCCTGCACAGGAGCATAAGTTTCATAAGCCCTGCTATAGGTCATGTCTGGCATATAAGCCCGGCCGGGATTACGGCTGCTGCAACTTACAGCCAACGCTGTAACTGCTATGCATCCGGTTATGATCAAAAATTTTTTCATCAGTACATCTTTATTTTTTCTGGCCTGATGGAACTCCGCATATACATTTCCTTATGCAAAAATTCATCATGCTTCGTTTCATCAGTCTATTGTTAATGTTCTCTACTTGATTTTATTAAGCTGCTTCTACTTTTTTGCCATATCTAACCGTTTCCTGGTCATAGCGGCCAAGCCACCAGCCAGTTTCGCGGTATTGTACAGATACA
>CBHEUU010000148.1:0-8765 GCA_965990355.1 uncultured Chitinophagaceae bacterium | reverse complement strand
GGAAATCGAGGCTGGAAGAAGAAGGCGCCAAAGTGCTGCTGGGCATTCCCAATATGAAAGTACATGCCAAGTTGTGCATGATCCGTAAAAAAGTAAAAGACAAAAACGTGTTGTATGGGTTTGTGAGCACCGGTAACCTGAATGAAAAAACAGCAAAGGTTTACGGTGATCATTGCCTGCTCACTTCCAATCCCCGGATCATGACTGATCTGAGCCGTATTTTCAATTACCTGGAACATCATCGTGTTGGAGATGTTCATTCATTGAAAAACTGCCAGGCCATTATTCCCAGCCCGCAGATCGTACGTCATGAAATGTATAAACTGATTGATGAAGAGATCAGGATGGCCAGGAAAAGAAAACCCTGTGGCATTACTCTAAAAATGAATTCGCTTTCCGACGAAGGAATGATCGGCAAATTGTATGAAGCCGCACGGGCAGGGGTTCCGGTAAGATTGATCGTAAGAGGTATTTTTTGCATGCTTAGTGAAAACAAGAAATTCAGGATACCGGTTCAGGCAATCAGTATCGTGGATGAATATCTTGAACATGCACGGGTGTGGGTATTTCATAATAAGGGCAAAGAGAAAGTTTATATATCTTCGGCCGACTGGATGTTGCGCAACCTGGAACATCGTGTGGAAGCGACCTGCCCTGTTTGGGATGAAGAAATAAAAAAAGAGCTGATAGACATACTGGAAATACAACTTCGTGACAATGTAAAGGCGAGATGGCTTGACAATGAACTCGCCAATGAGTATGTAAGAACAGGCAAGAAGCAGGTCAGATCACAGGTGGATATTTACCAGTATTTATTCAATAAAACCATGGAACAAATTGAGACTGGCAGCCATTGATATAGGAAGTAACGCAGCAAGATTACTGATCAGCGACGTGTATATTACTGCACCCAACGACAAACCTGAATTCTTAAAGATGGCCCTGGTGCGGGTACCTCTCCGTCTCGGTTTTGATGTGTTTGATAAAGGTGAGATCACTACTTCCCGTGCAGAAAAAGTGATTAAAACGATCAAGTCGTACAAACTGCTGATGGATGTTTATGATGTGAAGCATGTAAAAGCCTGTGCCACTTCGGCCATGCGCGATGCAGCCAATGGCCAGGACATCATCAATAAAGTAAAAGCCGAAACAGGGATACAGATCAGCATCATCAGCGGGCAGGAAGAAGCATCATTTATTTATGAAAACCATGTTGCTGAAAACATGACTACCGATGAGTCTTACCTCTATATAGATGTGGGTGGTGGCAGCACAGAACTGACTTTCTTCAGTGACGGCAAACTTATCTTCAAAGAATCATTCAATATAGGAACCATTCGCATATTGAAAAACCAGGTCACCGAAGCGCAATGGGACACGATGAAAGAGTTCATCAAAACCCGGACAAAAGGATTTCACCACGTTACCGCTATTGGTTCGGGTGGCAACATCAATAAAATATTTTCCATCTCCAAACGGAAAGATGGCAAACCGCTGAGCCTTGAACTGCTCAGGGATTATTACAAAGAGTTCAGCAGCCTTTCACTTCCGCAACGCATGAACCTTTATCGTTTGCGCGAAGACCGTGCAGACGTGATCGTACCGGCATTACTTATTTATATCAATGTAATGCGTTGGGCAGACGCAGAAGAAATATTCGTACCGAAGATCGGTCTGGCTGATGGACTGATCCAATCCCTTTACGAAGAAATCCGTGTGGCGCAAACAAAAGCCTGATTTTTACCTACTTTTATCCCTTCAAACAAGATTCATGTCAATTAGTAAGGAAGTCCGGAAAGTAACAACGAATACGATCCAGAAAATGAAAATGGCCGGTGAAAAGGTATCCATGATCACGGCTTATGATTATTCTTTCGCTAAAATATTTGATGCAGCAGGTATTGATATCATATTGGTAGGTGATAGCGCCAGCAATGTAATGGCGGGCCATATCACTACCCTGCCCATTACGCTTGATCAGATGATCTATCATGCACAAAGTGTGGTAAGGGCAAGGGAAAGATGTTTGGTGGTAATTGATATTCCTTTTGGTTACTATCAATCCAATTCCGAGATCGCCCTGGCCTCTGCTATCCGCATTATGAAAGAAAGCGGTGGTCATACGGTAAAACTGGAAGGCGGTGAAGAGATCATTGATTCTGTAAAAAAGATCGTGAGTGCGGGAATACCTGTGATGGGTCACCTGGGACTCACCCCTCAATCCATTAATAAATTCGGTACCTATGTGGTAAGGGCCACTGAAGAAGCCGAAGCCAATAAACTCCGCCGCGATGCCCTGCTGCTGCAGGAAGCCGGCGCCTTTGCCATTGTGCTGGAAAAGATACCGGCAGCATTGGCCAGGGAAGTATCAGAAAGCCTTTCTATACCCACTATCGGCATCGGCGCTGGTCCTCATTGCGATGGGCAGGTGCTGGTAATGCACGATATGCTGGGCATTAATACAGAATTCAAGCCCCGCTTTTTGCGCCAGTACCTTAACCTGAACGAACAGATCACCGGTGCTGTGCAGCAATACATAACGGATGTAAAAAGCAAGGACTTCCCTAACGAACAGGAACAATATTGACCTCCTGGCTATTGCAGTATCTTTGCAACAGATAAATTAATTACAACATGATTGCTGATGTATTGAAAACCCTGAAGCTGGAAAAACATTCTGCAGGCGCATCTACCGGTAAAGACTGGATAGGAAAAGGCGGAGCAGATATTCCTTCTTATTCACCAGTAGATGGCAAATTAATCGGAACAGTTAAATCTGCCGTGAAAGAAGATTATGAAGCTGTAATAAAAAAAGCGCAGTCAGCTTTTGCTGTATGGCGCACATGGCCTGCACCAAAGCGTGGTGAAGTGGTAAGGCAGATTGGAGAAGCATTGAGAAAGTATAAAGAACCATTAGGCAAACTGGTTTCTTATGAAATGGGTAAAAGCCTGCAGGAAGGTTATGGCGAAGTGCAGGAGATGATAGATATCTGCGATTTTGCAGTAGGCCTTTCCCGCCAGTTGCATGGATTCACTATGCATAGCGAACGACCTGGTCACCGGATGTATGAACAATATCATCCGTTGGGCATTGTCGGCATTATTTCAGCATTCAATTTTCCTGTTGCTGTATGGAGCTGGAACAGTATGCTGGCCTGGGTTTGTGGTGATGTATGCATCTGGAAGCCTTCTGAAAAAACGCCTTTGTGCGGAGTGGCCTGTCAGCATATCATAGCAGATGTGTTTGAAAAGAATGAGGTCCCCGAAGGTGTCAGTGGCCTTGTGATAGGTGGACGTGAAGTAGGTGAATGGATGAGTGCGGATACGCGTGTTCCTCTTGTATCAGCTACAGGTTCTACCCGTATGGGCAAGGCTGTTGGTGCGGCTGTAGGAAGCAGGTTGGGCAAAGCTCTCCTGGAACTGGGCGGTAATAATGCCATTATCATTTCAAAAGATGCAGATCTTGATATTGCTATTCTCGGTGCTTTATTTGGTGCAGTAGGCACAGCCGGTCAGCGTTGTACTACTACCCGCAGGTTGATCATTCATGAAAGTATTTATGACCAGGTGAAAAATAAACTGATAGCCGCTTATGGTCAGCTTTCAATCGGCGATCCGTTGAATGAAAAGAACCATGTAGGACCATTGATTGATAAAGATGCGGTGAAAATGTATCTCAAAGCCATCGAAGATTGCAAAGCAGAAGGAGGCAAATTTGTTGTAGAAGGCGGCGTACTTGAAGGCAAAGGATATGAAAGCGGTTGCTATGTGAAGCCTTGCATCGCTGAAGCCAAACCGGATTATGCTATTGTGCAGCATGAAACTTTTGCACCGATCCTTTACCTGTTGAAATACTCGAATGTAGAAGAGGCTATTGCCATACAGAATGGTGTGCCGCAAGGACTTTCTTCTTCTATTATGACACTTAACCTTCGCGAAGCAGAGCAGTTCCTCTCCTATGCGGGCAGCGACTGTGGTATTGCCAATGTGAATATCGGTACGTCCGGAGCAGAAATTGGCGGAGCGTTTGGTGGTGAAAAAGAAACCGGCGGCGGCAGGGAAAGCGGCAGCGACGCCTGGAAGGTATATATGAGAAGACAAACCAATACGATCAATTACAGCACCCAACTACCGCTGGCACAAGGAATAAAGTTCACTGTCTAAATACTAAATGAAGGAGTACGCCGTTGATAATACTTCGCGTAACTCCTTTGTTTTCTGCGAAATATTTGCAATTTTTACAGCTGAACAATATCCTGAACCCAACTAACTGTCCATGAAAAGGATCCTTCTCCTATTGACGATTTCCCTGCTTTGCGGTACTTTCTCCAACGCGCAATTGCGGATAGGTATCCTCGGAGGTGTTCATCAATCCACTGTTATTGAAAAAAATGATCTCTCTAACTGGGATGAACTGAAAAATACTTTCGAAAAAAGAACAGGTCTTCATATTGGTTTTATAGCCGACCTTCCTTTCAGTGAAAAATCGAATTTCTTTTTTCAGCCTGGTGTGATATTCTCCCAAAAAGGTAGAAAATCTTCTTTTGCCAGGGATTCCACCGTGGTTTTTGACATACATCTTTCTCCTGATGATTCTATTGTAAACACTTTCTATACTGAAAGCCGGAAGCAATACCTCAACTACATCGACATTCCTCTCAATTTTGTTTACAAATTCAGGTTGAGCAAGAAAACCCGTTTCATGATCGGAGCAGGCCCTTACCTGTCTTTTTTCTATAATGGTTCGGATAAAACCGATAAATACGTAGTGGGTGTAAGCTATGAAGCGGATGAGAAAGAAATCATGGTTGGTAAAGGAAGCGGCAAATACCAAACATTGGATTGGGGTGTGAACGGGTTGGCTGGTTTTGAATTCGGCCGCGTATTTCTCACAGCCAATTACAGTCGCGGATTAAGAAATTTTTATACACCGGCCGATTATACGGCTTCTGATTATAAGCATGAAGTGATGGGCATTACCCAGGGTGTGTTCAATGGCAAACCAATACCACATACACACAGAGACGGGGATAAATACGGAAATCCCGACAAAGAAGATCAATGCCCTACCCTTGCCGGCCTCAGCACTTTAGCCGGTTGTCCTGACCAGGATGGTGATGGCATCATTGATATGCAGGATAGTTGTGCGCACGAATTCGGGCCGGTTGAAAACCATGGCTGCCCTTATATCGACCGTGATAAAGACGGTGTACTCGACAAGATTGATAAATGCCCTGATACTCCAGGCCCGGTTGATAACAATGGTTGTCCATATACCGACAAAGACAGGGATGGTATTTTTGATAAAGATGATAAATGTCCTGATGTCCCCGGACTGGCCCGCTATAATGGTTGCCCTGCACCTGATACTGATGGAGATGGGCTGACTGATGAAGAAGATAAATGTCCTACAGAAAAAGGAACCGTAGCCTCAAATGGTTGCCCTGTGATCAAGCAGGAAGTTATCCAGAAAGTGCAGAAGGCAGCCAAATCAATCGCTTTCAAAGTCAATAAAACCGAATTGACCCCTGCTTCCTATAAAGTGCTGGACGAAGTGGTAGCCCTACTGAAAGAAGACGCTTCACTGAAACTGCAGATAGAAGGGCACACCAGCGCAGAAGGTTCCCGCGAGCTTAACATGCGTCTTTCCAGGGAACGTGCGGAAGCTGTGAAGAAATACCTGGAATCGAAAGGTGTGGATCCTTCCCGCCTGAGTGCACAGGGATTTGGCCCGGACAGACCCCTGAATGAAGGCCGGACAAGTGAAGAAAAAGCTAAAAACAGGCGTGTTGAGCTGAAGCTGGACAACTAAAACAGGTTGATTCACATCAATAAATCATCGGAACCCTGCGAGTTAAATCCGCAGGGTTTTTGTTACCGTAAAATGTATGAGTGGTAATCCGTAATTTTAATGCTTTTTAGATTTTTGCAGATATTAAAAATTAGTAGCTAATGAATTGTTTTGTGAATCGTACCCTCCTGTTAGCAGCGGGCTCCTTACTCAGTTTAGCAGTTATTGCCCAGAAAACAGATGTTCCGAAAGGATGGCACCTGATGGACCAGAAAGATAGTGGCTATTATGGCATCAGCATGGATAAAGCGTATGCTTTTGTTCAATCCCAAAAACTCAAGAGCACACCAGTGATTGTAGCAGTACTGGATTCCGGTGTTGATACAGCACATGAAGATCTTCGTCCCATTCTCTGGCGCAATCCAGGTGAAATACCAGGCAATGGTATTGATGACGACAAGAATGGCTATGTAGATGATGTATATGGTTGGAACTTCCTGGGCAGCCGCGATGGTGTCAACGTGGAAAAAGATTCTTATGAAGCTGCACGCGTTTATCACGCATTGAAGAGCAAATGGGAAGATAAAGAGGTTGACCCCAAAACCCTTTCTGCAGCCGATGCCAAGGAATATGAAATGTGGAAGAAAGCCAAGAAGGATGTGGTGGGCCTTGGCGTTAATCCCGCTGACCTGAAAGAAATGAAAAGCGGCTATGCTCAGCTCAGCTTTGTGGATTCTGTGATCCAGATCGGTGACAGCATTATCCGTAAGGACCTCAAAAAAGATGAATATACCTGCAAAGACCTGGCAGCTTACTCTCCTACAAGTGATATTGCCGGACGCGTGAAGATGATCATGACCAGCATCTGTAAAGACAATAACAAAGACGATATCACCAATATTGAATTACTGGAAGACCTGGAAGCCCAGGTAGGTCAACTGGAGAGCGAGATCGCTAAAAACGAAGCGGTGCATACTGCTCCGAAAGACTACCGCAACAGTGTAGTAAAAGATAATTACGACGACATCAACGATAAGTTCTACGGCAACAACAATGTAATGGTGAGCAATAAATCAGCATTGCATGGTACACACGTATCCGGTATCATCGGTGCTGTTCGCAATAATGGGCTCGGCATGAATGGTGTGGCAGACAATGTACGCATCATGACGGTCCGTGTAGTGCCTGATGGTGATGAACACGATAAAGATATTGCCCTCGGTATCCGCTATGCCGTGGACAACGGCGCGAAAGTGATCAACATGAGCTTCGGAAAAGGATTTTCTCCTGAGAAAAAATGGGTGGATGACGCAGTAAAATATGCAGAAAGCAAGGGCGTACTGCTAGTGCATGCCGCCGGCAACAGCGCGATGAACGTAGACACAAGCTGGAACTTTCCTACTTCTGTTTTTCAGGATGGAAAAAGAGCAGACAACTGGGTAACAGTTGGTGCCAGCGGAGATCCTAAAGCAGGCGGCCTTATCGCCAGCTTTTCCAACTATGGTAAAAAAGATGTGGACGTGTTTGCTCCTGGTGTAAAGATCTATTCAACAGTTCCTGGTGGCAACACCTATCAGAACCTGCAAGGTACCAGCATGGCTTCCCCTGTGGTAGCCGGCCTGGCAGCATTCATCCTGGAATATTATCCAAAACTGTCACCTGAGCAGGTAAAATATGTAATTGAAAAAAGCACACAAAAGCCTTCAGCTAAAGTAATGGACCCAGGCACGGGTGAAGAAGTGAAGATGAGCGAACTGAGTGTTTCCGGCGGTGTGATCAATGCTTATGAAGCGATCAAACTGGCATCAACACTGAAGCCTGAAGGAAATAAATCAGCTAAACCTGAATCAAAAGTGAATCAGAAAGTGAAGGGATGATAATGGTTAAAATAAAACCAAAACCATAAACTCTTTCCAATGTTTCCAGATCTTTCAAGAGTAGGCAACTGGTACCATGGTTATATCAAGATGGTCCCGGAAGATAACCTGACAGCTGCTTTCAGTAATAAGGATAATAATCTTATTGCATTCCTCGACAGCATTCCTGAAAGCAAGCATGACTACCGCTATGCGGAAGGTAAATGGACCATTAAAGAAGTGCTGCAGCATATCATTGATGCGGAAAGGGTGTTTGCTTACCGTGCGCTACGCTTTGCACGTAAAGATCAAACCCCGCTTCCCGGATTTGACGAAAACCTGTTTGCAGACAATTCCAAAGCTTCAACCCGTAAATGGGATGATCTGATGGAAGAGTTTAAATATGTGAGACGTTCCTCAGAAATATTTTTTAATTCCCTGGATGAAGATCAACTGGAGGCCAATGGCATTTCTTCGAACAGTCCGATCTATGTAAGAGCATTGGGATATATTCTTATCGGGCATCCTTTGCATCATCAGAAGATTTTAAAAGAACGATACCTGTAATTTTATTTGGCGTTATGCACCATAAAAAAAGCTCTCCGCGATGGAGAGCTTTTTTTATAATGTCTTTTCCGGATCAGAATGCTTTTTTAGGTTTATCCTCTCCACTCTTTGCCTTTGCCAGGTTCTGCTGGTTAATAATATCATCCACCACCTTCACTGCCTGATCAAGATAAATATCCTGGCGGAGTGATTTCAACCATTGGTTGAAACGGTCCTGCTTGGGTTTATCATCAGCCCAACGGTTTACTTCCGTTGGCAGGGCTGCTACATTTATTTCTGTTTTCAGCCTTCTTACAGAATCCATCTGCGCATATGCTTCACGGATCTGTTTTTGCTCCTTCTTGTATTTATCCAGTTGCAGGGAATATTCTTTATTATTTTCCTTGCTCAGCCATTCTGTATTCTTACGGATGGTTTGGAAAGCCTGACTGTTCAGCACACGCTGGTTGCTCAGTTGACGGATCGTTTTCAGATCATAATCTCCCTTCCAGCTGGTGTAAGGAGATTGATTGATCTCATCCCAGGGCAATGCATCGGGATCATCTTTCTCA
>CBHEUU010000147.1:0-8778 GCA_965990355.1 uncultured Chitinophagaceae bacterium | reverse complement strand
TCATTCTTTGTTACTTCGTTATACATACCTGCATTTCACAGGAAATGCATCTCTATCCCTCCAACTGGTTCACCGGTCTTAAAAATTCCAAGCTCCAGTTGATCGTCCATCAGCAGGGCATTGCCAATAAAATGCCCATGTACAAACTTTCCGCTGCGGGTATGAAACTGGCAGATGGTGTTACACTCAAAATGATCCACCGGGTGGAAAGTCCTAACTATGTTTTTCTTGACCTGGTGATTGATAAAAATGCAAAACCCGGCGTACGCACTTTCAATTTTGGACCTGTACAAATAAAGTATGACCTGAAAGCAAAGAATGCTGGTGATGGCAAAACAAGAGTGCTGGGTGTTACGTCCAAAGATTTTATTTACCTGATGATACCCGACCGCTTTTCCAATGGCGATCCCTCCAATGATATTATCAAAGGTTACCGTGATGAAACTATTGACCGGAGCAATAAATTTTCCCGCCATGGCGGCGACTTTAAAGGTGTAGAAAATCATCTTGATTATTTTAACCAGTTAGGCGTTACCGCTATCTGGATGACTCCGGTGATTGAGAACAATGTGAGCCTGATGCACGAATGGGGAAACAGTGTAGCGGGCTATCATGGTTACTGGTTCACCGATCACTATGAAGTAGATAAAAGATTGGGTGGAAATGAAGGATACCGGCAACTCAGCGATGCTGCACATAAAAAAGGTATCAGGATCGTACAGGATGCAGTGTATAACCATGTGAGCAAGGAACACTGGTCGGTGCTTGATCCGCCTACCGGCGACTGGCTGAACAACTGGCCATCATTCACTGCACCTCATCACCGCGAAGAAGTGCTGTTCGATCCTTATTCGTCCAGCTACGATAAAAAGATCATGCTGGATGGCTGGTTCACCGATCATCTTCCTGATCTTAACCAACGCAATCCTTTTGTGGCCAATTTCCTTATCCAGCATGCTATCTGGAGTACCGAAACTTTCGGGATCGATGGCTGGCGAGTGGATACCTATAAATATTGCGATGAACAATTCCTCAATAATGTCAACAATGCCCTGTATGCCGAGTTTCCCGGCATCACCGTTTTTGGAGAAGCATGGGTGAACACGATAATCGGCAATGCTTATTTTACTAAAAATAACCTGAACGCGCCTTTCAGTCATAATGCCAATAGCGTGATAGATTTTCAAAGCTGCTTTGCCATGCTTTCTGCCATGAACCTTTCCAAAGGATGGACAGAAGGCGTAAACAAAATATACATGACGCTGAGCCAGGACCTTGTTTATAAAAATCCGATGAATAATTGCATCTTCATGGACAACCATGATATGGACCGGGTGTTCTCCGTAGTAGGAGAGGATTGGGATAAATTGAAAATGGGTTTCAACTGGCTGATGACCCTGCGGGGCATTCCTCAATTATACTATGGCACTGAAGTGCTCATGAAAAACCTGAAGACTACCACAGACGCTATGGTCCGTGAAGACTTCCCGGGTGGCTGGAAAGAAGATTCAATAAATAAATTCACAGATGCCGGAAGAACAGCCCGGGAAAAAGAAGCCTTCAACTATTTAAGCACTCTGGGCCGCTTCCGTAAAACTTCGTCTGCATTGACCACCGGAAAAACAATGCAGTTTGTGCCTAAAGACGGCAACTATATTTATTTCCGGTATGATGCAAAACAAACAGTAATGGTGGTAGCTAATACTGGTGATAAACCTGCCAAACCTGATTGGAGCATTTACCAGGAGAGAATTGGCGGATTTACAAAAATCAGAAATGTGGTTACGGGAGAGGTTAAATCTCTTGCAGATTTGGAAATAAAACCAAAAGAAAGTTTTGTATTCGAGCTGGTGAAATAAAAGAGATTGCTATAAATTAAATCACAAACGCCAAAACCATTTTCTTTCCCCAGGCTTCTCCGCGGCTCAGGGCTTTATCCAGTAAGGTCAGCAATTCTGTTTTATTTGTTTTCTTTCCCTTACTCGCAGGTGTCAGTGCTTTAGGTTCTACGGAATTAAGTGCCTGCACCTTTGTGGCAAACCAGGTGGTATGTAAGCGGGGAATACCGATGCCCAGTATCATACCTGGCAAACCAGTGATGCTTTCAGGGCCACCATTCACCAGGATCTCATCTGTATAAAAAGCAAATACAGCTACGGTATCATACAATATCCCGATCGCTTTGCGGCATTCAAAGCCCGCAATGATCCTCGTATCGGGAGTCAGTTTCCATTTGATCTTAGTGAGGCTGTCCTGCACCAGGAAGGTTTCCTCAAACACAGGTTTCTGGGAAATAGTAGTGCCTGTGTTGTAATCATTGTAAATAACGTTTTCATCACCAAAAGGCTGCCACCACATACCACGGGGTATTTCTGCTTCTTTTACGCGTTTATACAGGGAGCGTGTGCCATCACTGGTGAAATTAAAATAGCTGACGGTTTCTTTCGGCATATGGTCTTTGCCTTCTTCAAACCATTGCGGTTCTATTTCTTTTATTAATGGCCATACAGACACTGTTTTGGCAAAATCAATGCTTACCTTATCAAGGAAGATCTGTTGTGCTTTTGCTGTAAAGGAAAAAGCAAGGATAAAAAGGCTTATATAAATTCGTTTATTCATCTTGTATCGGTTATAGGATGAAAGATCTTTATTGGTTATTTGGAGCCGGGCATTTTGTTGAATGTCCAGCTAAGCTGAAGCAGGAAATATCTTGCCAGCCTGTCGTACCGCTCTTCGTTGATAAAGTTGCTGTTGATCGTCCGGTTGAAGCCGATATTCTGGTTCAGGATATCGTGTGCGATCGCACTCAACCGGAGAGATTTGTCTTTCAGGAATTTCTTGGTCAGCTGTGCATTCCATACAATGATGTTTACATTGTTACTGAAAGCTTCTGTTTTCTGGCGGAGATTGAACTCTGCGTCAGAATTGATCTCCAGGTTCCAGGGAAGTTTCAACCATCCGTCGGCTCTTCCGCCATAAGCCCAGTAGTTGTTATTGGCAGTGGGCCGCAGTGATGATTTGGACAGGTTACGGCTGACAGTTGGACCAATATAGAAATTATATTTTTCCTGTACGGAATAACGGATGCCGTAGCCCAGTGTAAGGGTGGAGTAAGTGTTAACGTTCCGTTGCCCATTAATGAAGTTTACTGAACGGCCACCATTTGCACCAGGCTGAATTTCATGACTCAGTTTTTTATCTCCCTGGCCGGAGTTCCAAACGCTCCAGAGATAATAATTGTAGTTGCCATTTACGTTGATCGGGGAATAGGTCCTTTTACCAAACGAATCAACAGTGCTGAAATTGGTGATAGCATTGTTATTGAAGGTCGCACCGAGGTTGACAAACATATATTTTCCACTCAGCACTTTGTAGTCATTGAAGCTAAGGTTGACATTATGGTTGAATCCCACTTTAAGATCAGGGTTACCGGTATAGATATTCAACGGGTCATTGTTGTTGGGCAATGGCTGCAATTGATTAAGGGTTGGCTGCACGGTATTACCGCGGTACGAAAGCGAGAAACCTGATTGGTTGGTCAGTTTATAACCGAATTGTGCAGTGGGTGTAAAGCCAGTGAAATTATAAGTGGTTTTGCTATTCAGGTCCAGGTTCTTCATGTTAAGACGAATGGCTGAAAGACCTGTTCCAAATACCATACGCAGTTTCTTACCCATATAACGGGCTGTCAGTGTTCCGCTATTGGAAGTGGCATCCAGGTCAAAGTTGTTGCTGAAGGAAGGATTGTAGTCGGTATATTTTCCATCCACGTCTTTATCATAGCTATTGCGGTGTGATGTGGAATTATTCTTGTTGAAGCTGTATTCCATCACAAGGTTCCACTCGTTGTTCAATGGTTCATTGTATGTGATCTTGGTACCATAGGTAGTGGAGTTGCCGGTATTGATCTTTTGCTGGTCTATAATATCAGTTGAATCTACCAGGTTGTTCTTATAAAATTTGGTAGTGGAATTCAGCAAAGCTGTTGATTCATCTTCAATATATCCCAACCTGAAAGTGGCGACCAATTGCCGGTTCTTTTTCTTAAACAATTGCTTATAGATAAGTGAATTGTCCAGTTGCTTCTTGGTTGAGTTAGCTTGATTGAGCCGGTTATTGGTATTCACAAACAGGCTGTCCTCATCCAATGCTTCACTATAGCTATCTGTATAAGTGTCTTTTAACTTATAAGTGCCGGCGACAGTGTATTTAAAAGAAGTAAGGGAGTCGAGCTTCCATTCATATTTTCCATTTGCAGAATGTTGTTGCGTCAGGCCTTCTGATTTCGACGTGGAATTATTAAAGAAAGTAGTGTCTTCCAGCAGGGTTTGCGAAAGGGTAGTAGTGGTATTCTTTGTACCAAGCCTGTTATAGAGATAAGAAAGGTTCAGCTTGTGTTTATCTTCATTCCATTTATCGCCATACAATGCGCCTGCTGTATGTGCATTGGGAATACCTCGGAGGTTCCAGTCATTGAATTCATTTTCGCCATCACCATAACTGTAATAATAACCACCGATCTCATCATACTCATAATCTTCTTCCATTCCCATCTTATTCCTTTCTTCCCAGCCCAGGCTTCCGGTGTTTATATTGCTTTTGGTGCCATACACTGATATTTTCTGGTTGCCTTTGAATTTATTGAACATGAGCTTGCCATTGTGCAGCTCATCAAAATTGCTGCTAGCCTCCACTTTTCCGAAATAACCTTTCTTGGCGCTTTCTTTTAGTTTGATGTTGATGGTTTTATTCCCACTCCCCGCAGCACCGATGCCTTTCAGTTGGTCCTGTTCGGTTTTGGTATCGTACACCTGCACTTTGTCAACGGCTTTGGCGCCGATATTTTGTGTGGCGATCGTAGGATCTGCACCAAAGAATTCTTCACCATCTACCAGCACTTTGTCAACCCGCTTTCCCTGAGCAGTTACTTCACCTTTACTGTTTACCTGCATACCGGGAATTACTTTCAGCAGTTCTTCCACTGTAGCGCCTTCACGCACTTTGAAACTGTCTGCCGTGAATTCGGTAGTGTCTCCTTTTATTTTGATGGTATTATTGGCCCTTACGATCACTTCCTGTAATAAAAGATTTTTGGGAGTGAGCGGTATTATGCCAATATTCAGTTGCTGCCCGGTTGGAACAGACACTTTATCGGAATAATCAGCGAACTTGGGAAAGGTAACCAACATGATATAGTCACCGCCATCGAGGCCGCCAATATTAAAGTCTCCTTTTGTATCGGTGCGCGCAAATTTTACCAGCACGGAATCGCTGGGGCGCAACAGGGTGATCACGGCATTGGAAAGGTTTTTCTTTTCCAGGGTATCGCGGGCGCTTCCTTTGATGGATGATGTTTGAGAGAAAGCACTCTGCGAAATGCAGAGCAGTAGGAAAGCATAGAGTAGTCTTCTCATTTGCGGTTTATGGTTGGGTGGTGTAAAGTATTGATTAAGCTGGGTACGTAATCCAATATTTACATGAACGACACAAAAATGCTGATTTCCGGTTATTTATTATAGCCAGCAACTTGATTGCCGTGTTAATATTTCAATAAAAAGATGTAAGTTGTAATCAGACGCACAATTCATAAAATTCCATACACAAAAAATACATGGACAATCAGAAAAGGGATATTGGGGATGAAATGCAGGAGGAAAACGAAATAAATAACGAAAAATTATTGTCGCCCTCAGAAAAAGATAATGTTCATTCAAAATACGAGGAAACTCATTTTGTGGATACGGGTAAGCCCGTATGGAATTATACATTGTTGAATGATGAGGATGTAACCAATTTCCAGCAGGGAACACATTATTCCATTTATAAAAAATTCGGATCACATTCCCTGCAGGTGAATGATGTATGGGGAATGTATTTCTGCGTATGGGCTCCCAATGCCACCCGTGTATCCGTGATCGGCCATTTTAATAAATGGGAACCGCATCTGCATCCATTAACTCCACGCTGGGATAATAGTGGTATCTGGGAAGGTTTTATACCAGGTTTCAATCTTGGTGAAGCCTACAAATATCATATCACCGGTTTTGAAGACAGGGAAACGGAAAAAGGAGACCCGCTTGCTAATTTCTGGGAAAAACGTCCCTATACAGCTTCCATCACCTGGGATATGTACTATGAATGGCATGACCAGGAATGGATGAACATCCGCCATAAGCATAATGCACTGGATGCACCCTGGAGCGTGTATGAAGTGCATCTCGCCAGTTGGCAAAGGCCTTCGCCAAATGATGAAGAAAGTTATAACACCTACGACCAGTTGCGCGAATTGCTTGTTCCTTATGTAAAAGAAATGGGCTTTACGCATGTGGAATTCATGCCCGTGATGGAACATCCTTTTGACGGAAGCTGGGGTTATCAATGTACCGGCTTTTTCGCATCCACTTCAAGGTTTGGTGATCCGCAGGGATTGATGCGGCTGATAGATGCTTTTCACCAGGAAGGCATTGGTGTGATCTTCGATTGGGTTCCATCTCATTTCCCCTATGATGCGCATGGTCTTTATATGTTCGATGGCACACATACTTATGAGTATGCCGATATGCGCAAAGGATTTCACCCGGATTGGAACAGCTATATCTTCAATTATAAAAGAGGAGAAGTAAAATCATTCCTGATCAGCAGTGCACGTTTCTGGCTCGACCTGTTTCATATAGACGGTATCAGGGTGGATGCAGTAAGCTCCATGCTCAAACTGAATTATTCAAGAGAAGAAGGGGAGTGGGAGCCAAATGAATTTGGTGGGGACGGCAACCTGGAAGCGATCGCGTTTTTGAAAGACCTGAATGAAACCATCTTCCGTGATTTCCCTGATGTGCAAACCATTGCTGAAGAAGCCACCGATTGGCCGGGAGTATCAAGCCCCACCTGGAAAGGCGGACTTGGTTTTGGTATGAAATGGATGATGGGCTGGATGCATGATACATTGGATTATTTCAAACTTGATCCGTTGCAGCGTCCCGGTTCGCAGGACAAGTTTTGCTTCAGTATGATGTATTATTATGACGAAAACTTTATGCTTCCTCTTAGTCATGATGAAGTAGTGCATGGCAAAAGCCCAATGATCTACAAAATGCCGGGCGATGAATGGCAGAAGTTTGCGAATCTCCGGTTAATGTATACGTACATGTGGACGCATCCCGGCGCCAAGCTGCTTTTTATGGGCAATGAATTCGGGCAAACCACGGAATGGAATTATAAAATAGAACTGAACTGGCCGCTGCTTCAATTTGAAAACCACCGGCTGCTGAAGGATTGTGTGAGCAGGCTAAACCAGCTTTTACGCTCCGAACCGGCCCTTTATGAATTGCAGTTCGATGCTGCCGGGTTTGACTGGATAGACCTGAACCATCCGGCTGAATCAGTAATGGCTTATCGCCGGAGAGGTAAAAGAAAGGAGGATGACCTGCTGATCTTATTAAATATGACACCGGTAGTACGGTACGACTGGGAAGTATATATTGATGAAAAATTATATACGACGGAATTGTTCAATAGTGACAGCCTGTCTTTTTGGGGAACCGGTACTGTTTTCAATCCTGAAATCCGGGCCACCCTGGTAGATAAAGACAAGTTAAGATATCGCCTGCAGTTAAATTTGCCCGCTTTGGGTGCTGTCGTTATCAAATAAATGGTCTATCTTAGTGTCAATTAGTCATGAGTGGAAACTCGTGTTTTTAAAATCCTATTAAAGATTAAATCCATTTCCGATGATCCTTAAAACCCTACCCGTGTTGGGAGTATTGTGCAGTTTGGTAGCGGCATCACAATCCCCCGTTGCTTCTTCTGATAGTGCCTCTTATTTCCTTGAAAAAGGTTTACAGGAAAAAACAAATGGCCGCCGGCTGGAATCTTTCAGGAATTTTGAAAAAGCAGCTTCTTACAATCCCAATAATAAAGCCGTGATCGCAGAATTGGCTTCTGCCAGTTTTGATCTGCGTCGTTATCCGCAAGCAAAAGAACAATATAAAAAACTGGTTGAGCTGGGCGACAACAGCGCTGCTACTTACAAGCAGCTGATGAACCTTTCGTATAACCTCCGCCAGCAGGATGATGTGCTTGTATACGCAGCCAAATTAAAACAAGCTGATCCTTCTGAAAAAGTAAGTTACTATATTGGCAAAGTAAGCTACGACCAGGAGAACTACGGTGAAGCCATTAAGCATCTTACTATCGCTGCTAAAGAAGATCCGCAAAATGCCGAAGTGCCTTACATGATGGCACGCTGCTATGCCGATATGCAGAATTATAAACAAAGCATTCCTTTCTTCCTGAAAGCAATAGAACTTGATCCGGCAAAGAATAACTGGCTATACGAACTGAGCCTTATCTATTATGCTATTCCTGATGACAAGAACGCATTGAAATATATGTTGCTTGCTGCAGAAAAAGGATACAAAAGGGATAATGAGTACCTGGAAAATCTTGGTATTGCTTATTTGAATGCCGGCGAACTGGAGCAGGGTGTGGCTATTCTGGGAGAAATATTGAAGAAAAGACCCAGTGATATGAATATCCTCAACATGATGGCAGAAGCTTATTACTTCAAAGGCAAATATCCGCAGGCAATTGAATATTGGGACCAGATGCTGGCATTTGATAAAGAGAATGCATCTGCTTTATACATGATCGGAATGTGTTACCAGAAAAAAGGAGAGAAGGAAAAGGGTCAGCAGCTTTGTGATAAAGCCATTGAAATGGATCCAAGTCTCGCTTCGCTGAAAAAAGAAAAAAAGATGCCAGGAGGACTATAAGAGATTC
>CBHEUU010000146.1:0-8818 GCA_965990355.1 uncultured Chitinophagaceae bacterium | reverse complement strand
AGAATTCTGATTTGAGCTCGGTTCCAAATTGTTGAAGGAACTCGCGGAATAATTTTTGGGTATAAGCAAAGAAAGAAGGATCAAAGCACCAGAAGTTCATGGACACTCTTGTGTCGAGCGCCAGTTCTTTTGGCTCCAGGCCATCGTCAACAAGGATCTGGTTCCCTTTTTTTGCAATATTGATACGTTCTGTGATAGTAGCGAGATTTCCGCTTTCATCAAGCCCGCAAACGCCTCTGTTTACTGTACCATGATCAGACAGGGTCTTCAACAGATCATATCCAATGATCGCATAATTTTTTTCAGAACAATCGTGCACCAGGAAATCTGCTGCATTTTCAAAAGCATTGTGGCCGTAAAAATCATCGGCATTGATAACGGCAAATGGCTCTTTTACTACCTCCCTGGCACAAAGCACAGCATGCGCAGTACCCCAAGGTTTTTTCCTGTCGGCTGGTATATCAAACCCTTCTGTAAACGCCTCCATGTCCTGGTAAGCATATTCTATAGCTATTTTTCCTTTGAGTTTGGGTTCAAATATATTTTTGAAATCTTCTGCAAAATCGCGGCGGATGATAAAAACGACTTTTCCAAAACCGGAACGGATAGCATCATAGATAGAATAATCCATGATTGTTTCTCCTCCTGGTCCAAAGCCCTGTATCTGTTTCATACTACCATAACGGGAAGCCATGCCCGCAGCCAGGATCACTAATGTAGGTTGCATATTCCTTTTTTAATTTGCGGCGTAAATTAAAGTAAATTCGTCAAGGGTGGTAGTAATTTTATGCATTATTCGTTGCCTGTGCAAAATATAACGGTGGATGATATATCTTCTTTTTATCAGAAAGATATAGAAGTTGCCATTCTTCGTCTCGATAAACTGCACCCTGTTATTTCCGGTAATAAATGGTTCAAGCTCCGTTTCTATCTCGATAATGCGGTGAAGCAACAGAAAAAAGGTTTGCTCACTTTCGGAGGGGCCTGGTCCAATCATATTGTTGCAACAGCCGCTGCCTGCCGGCAGCGGGGCTTGCAATCAATCGGCATTATCCGTGGCGAAGAACCCTCACTTTATTCTGCAGCACTGGAAGATGCCAGCCAGGCAGGCATGCAATTGCATTTTATTACCCGCACTGATTATAAAGAAAAGATGATCCCTCCGGGCATTGACATAAACGAATACCTGTTAGTACCGGAAGGAGGCTATGGTGAAGAGGGCGCAAAAGGCGCATCAACCATGCTGGAAACACCCGGCCGTTCATTCACGCATTATATCTGTGCAGCCGGCACTGGCACAATGACAGCCGGTTTGATCAATGCGGCACCGCCTGACAGTGAAGTGATCAGCATCAGCACGCTGAAAAATAATCATGAACTGCAAGAGATGATTACCCGGCTGCTGCGACCGGCACACAGCAGGTGGCAAATGATACATGAATACTCTTTTGGCGGTTATGCCCGGCATACGCTGGAGCTTTTACAGTTTATGAATGAATTTTACGAAGGTACCCGCATTCCCTCCGATTTTGTTTACACCGGTAAATTGTTTTATGCAGTATCAGATCTTATAAAAAAATCATTTTTCCCCACCGGCAGCAGGCTGCTGGTGATACATAGTGGTGGCCTGCAGGGTAACCGCTCCCTGCCAAAAGGAACGTTAATCTTCTGATATTTTATAGCATATTACAGCCGGGCCTTATCTTTGCCGGCAACAGATAAGAATCCATATCCTTTTTCGTTTCTTATTATACATGATGAACAAACAGATCCTGTTATTTCTCCTGGTTTTAGCTGTTGCGGATAAATCTTTATCTGCACAGGACACACTCCCCAAATTTTCAGTAAAAAATATTGGTAACAACCGTATTGTTATAGGCTGGGTAAATAAGTTTGAGAATATTAAACAGATCAGCATCCAACGTTCATTCGACAGCCTGAAAAATTATAAGACCATTCTTTCCGTTGCTGATCCCACTACTCCTGAAAACGGGTATGTGGACACAAAGGCCAATAACGACCGCATGTTCTACCGGCTTTATATTCTTCTCGATAAAGGCGTTTTCCTGTTCAGTGATCCCAAGAGGCCTGTGCTTGACACACTTGTCCGCAAAGACAAGCCTACAAAAATGCAGAATGGCAATTTCGTCATCCCTGTTATTGACAGTGCGAACGGAAGACCTGTTATTTCCAACAACGGCCCAAGAGGGGAAATATGGGTGCCTTCCAAACATGTGTATACCTACAAAGACGGCTATATCCGCATCAGCCTCCCTGAAGATGAATCAAAAAAATACAACATCAAATTCTTCACTGCAGACAATGAATTCCTTTTTGAATTAAAAGATATCAAGGAGAAAACCTTCAAGATCGATAAAGCCAATTTCTACAAATCCGGTTGGTTCAGATTTGAGATGTATGAGAATGGAGAGTTGAAAGAGAAGAATAAATTTTACCTGCCAAAGGAATTTTAAAAGATCAGCTCACGAGGTGTGATTGAAATACCTCCTCAAAATTCCTTTTCACCTTTTCCTTTACTTCCTGCATATCAACGGCACGGCCAAGTTCCTTTTCAATGGATGTTACCTGCTTGTCCTTGATGCCACAGGGGATAATATTATCGAAATAAGACAGATCAGTATTTACATTCAGTGCAAAGCCATGCATGGTTACCCAGCGGCTGCTGCGGACACCGATGGCGCAGATCTTTCTTTCCATACCTTTCTTGTCTGCATCAATCCACACACCTGTTTCTCCCGGTGAGCGGCCTGCATCAATGCCATATTCAGCAAGGGTAAGAATGATCGTTTCTTCAATATTGCGCAGGTATTTGCCAATATCCGTATAAAATTTCTCCAGATCGAGGATCGGATAACCTACCAGTTGCTGCGGGCCATGAAAAGTGATATCCCCGCCACGGTTGGAGCGGTAAAAGCTGATGCCTTTACTGCTCATCTCTTCTTCGCTTAACAGAACATTGGAAATATCGCCGCTCTTTCCAAGCGTATAAACAGGGGGATGCTCCACGAAAAGAAGATAGTGGTCTGTTTTCAATGGGGTGCCTGCGAGTGCAGCTTCGTTCTTCTCCTGCAGGTCGCGGATAGCAGATTTAATGCGTACGGCCTCCTGCAAAAGCTGCTCCTGGTAGTCCCAGGCTTCCTTGTATGCCATCTGCCCCAAATCCCTGAATTGTACTTCCTGTTTGTGCATAATAAACCTGCAATTTACCAACAATTTTTCATCCTGTACCTTTGTCCAAAATCAGGTTTTTTCCCACCAAGACGACAAAGACCACAAAGCATGTATGTTATAGAAATTCCTTTGTGTGCTTTGTCGTCTTGGTGGGAAAAAATCTAAATTGAGCCATTACTCAAAATCACGATCAATGCAAAATGCATATAATGACGGCACACCGGACTCCGCGGAAACCAGCGAAGAACTCTATGAACGGTTCAGTTTCAAAACAGACAAGGGACAGGAACCGCTCCGTATCGACAAATACCTGATGAACAGGATCGAAGGCGCCACCCGCAATAAACTGCAACAGGCGATCAATAATGGACTGGTGCTGGTGAATGGAAAAGAAGTGCGGCCTAATTACAAGATCAAGGCACTGGATGAGATCATCGTTTATTCTGATATGAGCCCTGAAGACACAGATGTAGTGCCGGAAAACCTCCCGCTCAATATTGTGTATGAAGATGCAGACCTCATGCTGATCAATAAACCCGCCGGCATGGTAGTGCATCCCGGCAGCGGCAATTACACTGGCACATTGCTCAATGGAGTAGCCTGGTACCTGCAACAACAGCAACCCGGGCTTACAGAAGATGCTCTTCCCCGCTTCGGGCTGGTGCACCGGATCGATAAAAACACAAGTGGCCTGCTGGTGCTAGCCAAAAATGATAAAGCGATGCGGCACCTGGCCAAACAATTCTTTGATCATACTATTAAACGCCAGTACACCGCACTGGTATGGGGCGATATGGAAGAAGATGAAGGAACCATTGTAGCGCATGTTGGAAGGCACCTGAGGTTCCGTAAACTATTCGAAGCTTATCCCGAAGGAGATCATGGCAAGGAAGCCATTACCCATTATAAAGTAATGGAACGGTTTAATTATGTAACACTGGTGCAATGCATACTGGAAACCGGGCGTACCCACCAGATACGTGTGCATATGAAGCATATCGGCCACCCGCTGTTCAGCGATGATTTTTATGGTGGTGATAAAATTGTAAAAGGTACTGTTTATACAAAGTATAAACAGTTTGTAGAAAACTGCTTTGCTATTTGTCCGAGACAGGCTTTACATGCAAAAACCCTGGGCTTTATTCATCCTGCCACTGGTGAAGAAATGAATTTTGATACGGAATTGCCTCCGGATATGGAACAGGTGATTGAGAAATGGAGAAAGTATGTAAGTGTGATTGGAAACAGAACGGAAATCTAAGCTGGCCATTGAGAATTGAATATTCAACGCTCAATATTCAATTCTCAATTTTAAAATCAAACAACGTAGCGGTAAACATTCCTCTCTCCCGTTTTTTAAAAACCACATCCCAGTTACCGGTGTATCTTAATGTTTTGGGTACAAGGTATTCGCCGAATTTTGTCATTTCCACTTCCATCTGCACATCAAAATCATATACGCCGGCATCATAACTGATTTTGTAATTGCGGGCCATCACGTCCATGGTCTTGGCATCAAACCAGGTAATCATGTTATCAATAACGATCTTATTTCTTTTGCCGCTTGAAAGGTCTTCTTTTGCTTTTACGGTGAAGAGGTAAGCCTGTCTTCCTTCATAATCCACCTGGTCAATGGAGAAGTCGTACAACTCAGCCACATCCGGGTCAAAGATGTTGATCTTTTCTCCGATGAAAGGAATACCGGGTATTTTTTTACCGGGATTGAAGAACAACATTTTCAATTGCTCTTTATGCTTCTCTGTACCACTTTTTCCTTTGGTGGAGAAAGACGTACCGGCTACAATATTGTTTTCGCCACAAATTTTGCCATTGGTAAAAAACAAGCCGGCATATAGTTCTGCTGTGTGATAGTTATAGTTCCGCTTCTTATCATAAAAATCACCCTGGGTTGTTTCAGATACTAATTCCATAGTGCGGCAGCCATAAGCCCTTGTTTGGATAGTCTTGCTTTGCATGCCTGCTTTTCCATTTCCATTTTTATCAACAATGCGGATATCATTGAGCGATGTAAACCCAAGCACATGCAGGTTTTTGAAAGCCTTATAAAAACTGGAATCGTTTTTTACACGGTCCATGAATTTGGGGATGTTCACGTCTGTACGGATCACCACCTCCGAAAGATTGATCATTTTGGCCAGCCTTTCATTTTCCAGGGAATCTTCCACCGTTTGTGCCTGGCAGGCAAACGATAAAAACAAAAAGGCCAGGCATAGTTTAACACTTTGCATGGCCTGCAAGTTACAGATGCATCCGCGAACAACAAAGCAAGCTGCTTATCGCTGGTCTTTTTTAACAGGAACAGTTTTCCCTTTTGCGGGCGTTTCATTTTTTTCTTCCTGCATGGGTGGCTGCACAGGCATTTGGGCTTTGGCAGCTTTGATCTCTTTATCTGTTTCTGCGGCAGATTTGTTGCTGGGTAATGAGGCCGTATTGGGAGCATTTGTTTTACCAGCCCTGGCTGCCGGTGCAGATGATGAACCCTGTTGCACCTTGCCGTACTTACCTTCCTTTATCTCTTTGGCGAGAGATGAGCCGGTAAAGCCTTTTGAAGTAGTGGCAGCAGACTGTGTAGCCGGGCCGTATTTCATTCCGGGTTGTGTATTATTCTTCAGCTGTTTTGAAATGCTCTCATTTGTTCTGAATTCGTCCTGTGCATTCAATTGCACACCTGCTATTACCAGCAGCAAAAGAAAGAGACTGTTCTTTTTCATATTGAATGATTTCATGGTTTGAATTATTTAATGCTTACCAGTACATTTATTTTTACTACAGCAGGTCCGTTATAGTCCTGTAATGCTTTACCCAGCACCTGGCCTACTTTCACTTTATCCGGATCGGCTTTCATTGCCACACCGGCTTGCGATGAAGTAACGAGCATATCCCCTCTTTTTATTGCACCGCCTTCCATGCACACTTTTGTTGGAATAACACCCATTACACCCATAGGCACTTTATCAGAAAGATCTGCATCGATGTGTTCTTCGGTCAGCAGCACGCCAGGCTTGGTTGCATATACCCCAGCTATAAGATTGGAATAAGGTGTTGCAGATTTTTCCACCGTCCTGTCTTTATCAACGGAGATGATCAGCACATCGCCTGCTTCATAAGCAGCAATGTTACCCTGCACGTCAAATGCTTCGGCCACATCGGCGCCACTGTTTTGTGTACCACCATTGAAGAAGCCCCTGCCTGCAGAATTGATCCTTGCTACATTCACTGTGCCGGGATTGCCGGATTTAAAGAGTGCTATGCTGCCATTGCTGTGTTGTTCTACAGTAAGGGCAGGGTTAGTGTTACCCGTATTATAGTTTACAAACCTTGCCGCCCTGCCCTGGCCGAAATTGGGAACCCAGGCATAAATGGCGGCACCAGTACCATCTGCAGTTGTTTCAACACCGTCACCTCCATTTGATGCATTAGCTGTAATGCCATTGCCATTACCATCAGCAATGGCAATCAAAGCGGGGCCATTGCCTGCAGGGTTGGAAGCATGAAAGAGGCCTGCGTAACCACCAGTGCCGGATGATACGCCATATATACCTGCTGTACCAAAATTGGCGAATTGTGAATTGACCTCACCTCTTACAGCAGCTGAAGTTCCTGTAACCTTGTCCACTTTAAAATTGCCGGCAATACCGTTACCAATTGTATTGACTGTGATCACATCACTGGTGTTGGATTCATTAAAAATATTGAACCTACCGGCACGGCCTGTAGCAAATGAAGGCACCCAGGCATATAATGCATTTCCTGCTCCATCAATATTTGTTTCCACTCCATTGCCATCTTTACTGGCATTAGCAGTGATAGCATTTCCATTACCATCCGTAATTGCCACCAGGGAAGCTCCATTACCCGCTGGATTGGAAGCATGGAAAAGGCCGGCAAAACCACCGGTACCGGAAGAAATACCAAATAGACCTGCAGCACCAAAATTCCCGAATATCGTCTTTACCTCACTTCTCACACCAGCAGCTACGCTGTTTGTATTGTTAACCAGGAAAGAAGCCGCATTGCCTTGTGTATTATCAGGAATATTTCCATTACCATTTGTTTCCGCTTCCAATGTATTGCCCGTAGTGTTGGTTTGATTGAAATTCTCAAAGCGTCCTGCACGGCCAGTACTGTTATTCAACCCTGTTTGCCCGAGCACACCAACAGCAGTACCGCTAGCATTGGTCGCAATAAAACCTCTTACACCATAACCACCACCATCGTTGCGGCCAACAACAGCACCAGCAATATCGCTGGTGGTGCGGCCTACCACAGCTTCACCACCGCCATTGTTATCTCCTACCACCCCGGCACTTGTCTGAGCTGATGTAATACCATGCACTCCAAATCCGGCGCCGGTTGAAGCGCGCACACCCGCGCCATTCCCCGTTGTAGTAACATTTACAACAACTCCGTTCCCGACCGTATTTGCAACAAGTACATTATTATTATTTGCATTGTTGAATATCGACATGCTGGCAGGTATACCATTGTTACTGGTTGCCTGTAAGCCTGTACCAGTATTACTATTGGCATATACACCATAACCGTTGGCTGATGCATTGCCATACACACCCAGTCCGTTGGGTGTTACACCATACACCCCCCAGCCACTGCCATTCTGCGATCCATAAACTCCAACACCAAGCCCGCCAGTACCCTCGTTGATGCCACGTACACCGGCAGAAAAACCACCGGGAGAAGCATTGGTCACATGGCCTCTAATAGCAGCAATATTGGATGTGGTGCTGCTATTGGTTCCTTCCAGCGAAGTACCGTCACCTGCATTGTTGATGGAAAATAAAGTGGAAGCAGAATTTTCATTCGCCACATAAGGCAATACGAATCCACCACCACCGCCAATATTCGCGGGTGCCCATTCAGCTCCATTGTATATTAACGCCTGCCCGTTTAATGGAGCAGTATTATTCACTGCTCTGCCCTGAAGACCTTTCACGGTTGGATCGGGATAGGTGCCGGCAAGATCGCCGCCAGCGGCTGCTCCGTTAATGCTTCCTGCGGGGCCTGCAGGACCAACAGGTCCGGCCGGGCCGGCAGGGCCAACAGCCCCAGCAGGGCCAGCTGGACCAACAGCACCCGGAGCACCAGCAGGTCCAACGGGACCGGCAGGACCGGCAGGGCCCACCGGGCCGGGAGGGCCAGCTACACCGTTTGCAGCAAATAAGGCATAAGGCACGGAAGCAAGTTGTGAAGTGCCGATATTGAGAAAGTTTGAACCGCCTGCAGGATCAATTTCCACCTGCACGAAATTATCTCCTGTGGCCCAGTCGACACCTGGAATGGTGCCGGTAATGTTAGTGGCACCAGGGCTTCCCACAAGCACATTGAATAACCCAACGGCGTTAGTGGTCACTCCGCGTGTTTCAGAATATACAACGGGGCCGGTTGCCGTACCATTACGGATGCTAAGACGGAGAGTGATCGCTGTATTCTGGATCACATTTCCAACAGAATTGCGGGCAACGCCCTGGTAGTTGAATAATCCTGGCGCCTGGCCATACAATAATTGCATTGCCAGCATCAGGCAGCATAAGGCAAGATTTTTTTTCATGTTCATGATTTGTTAGGGTGAATGGGTTTATGGTTGATC
>CBHEUU010000145.1:0-8828 GCA_965990355.1 uncultured Chitinophagaceae bacterium | reverse complement strand
CGGTATTACGCAAAGCAGCCGGTAGTTCTTTCAGCAATTTGACATACTGGGTTCCTGAAAGTGATTTATCCAACAGGTTTGTATACTTCACCACCTCGTCTGCTGTAAGGCTGGGAGAAAAATACCGGTATAATACAAAAGCTGCTACTATCGAAGAAGGTTGCGCTTTAATAAACTCTTCGATATTGGTGTTACGCGCGTTTTGCTGATATTTCTTATACAGGTCAGTTGCTGCCGAACCACTTACTGTTGAGTTGCGGCTTGCTGTATCCAGGTGCACGGTTAGATCATTCTTGCTATCTACAAATACATATAAGGGAGATATAAGGGTTGTGTCGAGAGCAATACCGTACAATTCCGGAATCTCCAGTTCAGTGGAAAATGAAAATCTGCCTTGTGATATAGTAGCCGAATCAATCACAAAAAACATTTTATTATAATAACGCTGGAGATACACTTTTTTTGCGTCCTCTACTCCTACTGCATCGCCTTTGATCTTAACCACACCTCTGGGGGTGCCAGCTATTGCAGGGATTGTATGCATTGTAAAAACAAATGCAGCTATCAGGCCAATTGCTTTTTTAAAACGGGCATTAATAAGATTGTTATTCATACATCCTGGTTTAGGTTATTGAGATAATTTCCATCCTTCGTTTGCAGCGGTAGCAGTTTCACCATAAGAGCCCTTCTCGCCAAAGAATGCTTTCCCGCCAAATGTGTATACTTCTTTCTTGGCAAGCTCAAGTTGCAATTGAGGCAAAGGATATTCTGTAGGAGTACCGCCAATCAACAGATTGTTCCTGCGCATGAAAGTAAATGGCACAAAAGCACCACCTGCACCGTCAATTTCAATAGCATATTCATAATGCAATGCTTTTCTCAATTCTGCTTCCGTAGCACCGACAGCCGGTAATGTTCCTTTGGCAATGCGTGAAGCAGTTGGTGCATTCAATTCTTCTGCAGCACCCTGGTAATCCTGTAACCAGAATTTTGATTCAGCTTTTAACAGCCGTATTTCTTCATAAAGAAAAAAGGGATTGACTGCGCCCGGAGTGTTGAGCGTATTTGCATTGTTGTACCAGCGGACCCGATAATAATTCGTAAACAAACCTCTTCCGCGTGATTCCAGCATGATGCCAAAACTTGGAGTGTACCCGAAATAATTGTAAAAGCGTTTATCGTCTGTTGTTATCGGCTGCAGTACACCGGTGCTTGGGTAAAAATTGGGTGTGTTGCCGGTATTATCCGCCAGGTATGCCACTTTCAGGTCAGGAGCAAGCCAGCCGGAACCGTCAGTATTGCGTTGAAGAAGATTGTTGAGGAGCTGGTTATAATATCCTCCTGTTACAGTAGTGATGCTATAATCTGCCACAATACCCTTGGATGCATAAGCGAGCACTTTATTCCAATGATCAGCTCCCAATGCTGCGGCTTCCGCTTTATCCCGTGCTTGCGAAGAAAGTATTCTTGCCGCCAAAGAATTCGCTATTTGAATGAATGTGGTCCTGTTTATTGTAACGCCCGGTAGAAAATCAAATTTGAGAGACGTATGTGCTTCTGCCAGCTCGATCGATTTATCGATCAGTTTGAGTCCGTTTGCGATCAGTTCTTTGTAAGAATTAGGAAAATCGCGGGTGGTAAGATTGGCCTGGTCAACGATTATTCCTTTATCGAAAATCACACCAAGGTATCCCTGTGCAACGCCTTTCGAAAAATAAGCTGCCACTTCGCAATCTTTCGTACGGTCATTGCCGAGATTATCCACGATCTTTTTATTCTGCACCTGGATAATGTCAAGCGTAATGGTTGCATCAAGATTGGCCTGGTAAAAATTATTATAAAAAGTATTCCAGGTTACAGCGCCGCGATAAGATGCGTTATTATTTAGCCGGAGGCGCGGCTCGTTTGCAAAGTCCCACCAGGAAGAGTTTCCATTTGTATTAGTTGTCTGATCTGCCAGCAGGCTGAAATGCGTGCCTGCAGAACTGGTAACTGTACTGAAGGTGGTTTGCACACTGCTGGTAACAAGTTTATACCCCAGGTCTTTGATAAGCGCATTGGCTTCATCATTGGTAAAAGACGATGGGTCGTCAAAGTCTGTTTTTTTGCATGACGCCAATATGCAAACGGAAAGAAGTATATAGATTGTCTTTTTCATGTTCATTGATTTAAAAATTGAGAGTAAGTCTTCCGCTGAACGTCCGGAAATTTGGGTATTCATAAAAATCTATATCGAGTCCCTCGGGTGTAACACCGGTAAAATCAGTCCACGTATACAGATTGCGGCCAATAAAGGAGAGTCTTGCGCCTTTAATCACACCACCAACACCTAATTTTTTTACCGGTAACTGATATGAAAGTGAAACCTCCCTCAGGGAAACATATCCGCTGTTTTCAATCCAGTAATCCGTTGTTTGCTGGGCATTGAAAACACCTGTAACAAAGGGCAGTGGCAAACCCGCAGCCACTGCCTGATCTGTAAACACGGAACGATACTGATAAGTGAGGTAATTGACAGTCTCATTATATTTCTGCCCGCCTTGCTTCCAGTCAAGTACAGTATATAATGATAATGGCCCCCAGCTGATTGTATTGGAAAATCCAACCTGGAAATCGGCTTGTGCATCGCCTATTACTTTGTTGTTGCCTGTAGCAGCATTCTGATAAAACACCGGAGCTTCTAATGCCGTGCCGATCTGGCTTTTCAATACAACGAAGCCAAGTTTATTTACAGTGAAATCCTCTGGCTTTAATACGCCGCCTGCGGCATTGGATACAAAACCTTTGTCGTCCACTTCCAGTTGGGAAAGACTGGTGAGAATGCTATAACCATAATAAGAATAAGGACTGATACCCGCCGCCTTTCTGAAATCACCGGAAGTAAATTCAGGAACATCTCCCAGCGAAGTGATCTTGCTTCTTACGCGGCTGAAGGTGGCGCCTGCGTTCCACTGCCACTTGCCGGAAGAAAGAATATTGCCATTTACTTCCAGTTCGTAAGAGCTCGATTTCACTTCACCCAGGTTATCCCAGATTCCAGCAGTGCCGGTAGTGGGAGGAAACGCTGGCACAAGGATGAAATCATGTTTGCTGGTGGCCGTTGCATAGTTTGCCTGGATATTGATCCGGTTGAGCAGTACCGCATCTATTCCCACTTCCACTTCGGATGTGACAGCGCGGGTAAGATCTGTATTATCCCTTCTTGTATAGCTTACACCGCCGGAACTGGAAAGGGAAACACGGCTTTCCTTCGCACCAAATGCGGGAAGGCTGCCTGCCTGGCCATATGCAGCACGCACTTTAAGATCGGTGACAGCACCAAGGTTTACATCTTCGGTAACACGATAAGCCGCAGAAACACGAGGGAAGAAAGCAGCAGCAACATCGGAACCAAAGCGTGAACTCAGATCAAACCGGCCTAATACATCGAGGAAGATCTTATTTCTCCAGGAAGATTTGATGTTAAGGAAATATCCATAATTCACCAACTGGCTCCAGGAAGAAGTAGTAGAGCGCGTGGAAGCTTCCACCACGCTCAAACTTTTTACCGGCGCACTCAGGTTATAGCCAGATCCGCCTAAACCAGTTATTCTTGATTCTTCATAAACTGATTTCAGGCTTGCACCAAAATCAAAATCCCCGAAATGATCATTATAGTTTAATTGTATCTGCGCATTCTTCGATGCAACACGAGTATTTGATAATCCATAGTACCCGTTGTTTTTGGTAACGTCTGCTGTTAATGTTTGGTAACCGACGGGATAGTAATCCTCCGTTTCACTGTATTCATTCTGGAAAGCACCATTCACTTCGGCCGACAGTTTTTTAGAGAATTTATATTTTAATTTACCACCAATTAAGAAGTTGTTGGAAGTGTTGGAGTATTCGCGATAGCTGAGTTGATAAAAAGGATTACCAACATTAAATTTCTGGATATCGAACCCATATGGCTTGAATGCATACCTGCCATCAGCCTGGCGCTCGGTGAGATCAATAAAAGGTTCATACAATAACGCTGAGTACAAAACGGAGCCAGCACCACTGGATGAAAGTGAAGAAGAAGGTGTAATCCGGTTGAAGTATTGAACAGTAATTTCCGTTTCAATATTCTTATTTGGCTTATATCCTATATTCACTAAGCCAGTTCTTCTCGTATCCGGAGATATAGGTCCTGCAATACCACCTTTTGACTGATTTTGAAAAGATGCATACAGATTATACTTATCACCTGCAGTAGATACAGAAACAAAATTGGTATAGTAAGGATTATTGCTCAGCATATTGTTCACATTGTCGTTATACTTTGTGTACCGGTGCTGATTAAGCGAAAAGCCATTTTCCTTGAAGTCAAGCGTCCTGTTATTACCGGAGCTCAATACGAAAGAACCATCATCATTCACTTTATAGAAATGGTATTGAGAAGTTGGCGGAGTACGCTGCACATTGCTGATGCCATATTCATTATCTACCGTGATATTAACTTTATTGATGCCTTTGCCTTTTTTGGTGATGACCTGGATAACACCGCCTTCTCCGCGTGTACCATACAAAGCGGAAGCTGCTGCGCCTTTTACTACTTCAATAGTTTCGATGTCCTGTGGGTTCAGATCAGAAAGATCGAGGGCTGTTACAAAACCATCGATCACCAATAGCGGAGCAATGTTTCCGTTGATCGATTTGGCACCACGCAGGTATACTGTTGCGCCTTCATTACCTGCAGCCTGGTCGATCTGGATGCCGGCCACCTTACCTCTTAATGACTGCGAAGCATCCGAGGCAGGTACAGTATTCAGCTGCTCATTGCTCACTTTTGTAAGGGCAAAAGACAGTTTCTTACGGCTTGTGCCTTGCGCGACACCCGTAACCACTACATCTTCCAGCTGAACGGTAAGTTCTTCCAGTTTTATTTCTATGTCTTCTGTACTCGCAGTGATTGTTTGCGGTTTGTATCCAACATAAGTCACCACCAATGTATAGGGAAGCTTCTGCCCGGTCCGGAAAGTAAATTTGCCCTCCTTATCAGTCACCACGTTGTGGGTTGTGTTTTGTATGCTTACACTGGCTCCTTCAAGAGGAGAGCCACTTCTGTTATCGACTACCTTTCCGTTAAGTACTGAATTGATGGTTGAAGGCGTGCCCTGGGAAAGCGCATGCAACGGAAGCCATAGCATGGCCATTAACCATACCCGTAGATATCGTTTCATTTATTTCGTTTAAAATTTTAAAATTGGACAACGGCTACATAACTATACCAGGCCGTATGTTACAACCATACAGTTAAGCGATGTTCCATGATAGATAGCTATGGCAAGAAAAGCGTCAGGAGAGTAGTAACAGGTGGGATTTGAACTGAATGATAAGAATCACCTCTTCCTATCATCGGAAATGATTGTTTACTTCAGCATTTTTGATTTTGGTTTAAATTATTAGTCTACAATTTTGGTGGACAAATATAATCAACTTCAGTTTCCAATTCCAAATTTTTTTAAGGGTTTTCCCAAAGTTGGTTTACTTCAAGAAATATTTTGTCAGAATAGTGGTGATTCAATTTCATAATTAGGTGTTTCCCACGAAGACTACAAAGAACACAAAGAAGTCTCTATTATTGTGAATACTTTGTGTTCTTTGTAGTCTTCGTGGGAAAAATCCTAATTGAGCCATTACTTTAGAATAGTGCGCATCCCTTTTTCACTTTATCTTTGATATATAAAAAATTACAGCCCGTAATACTTTTCTTTATATATGGCTAAACCCAGACTTTCAGAACAAAGAGCAAGGCAGGTTGCGAAGGATCTTTTAAAATTTCGAAACTGGAAAATTGAAACACTGAATAAAGGAGGCCAATGTATTGAAGAGAACGAATACAAAAACTTTACACGTCTTGCCAAAATCTTCTCCGGCAAATCAAAAAGAAGTAAAGGAGATGGCTACCCCGATTTCTTACTGGTTGACTCTTCTGTTGGGCAGAACCCTTTATTAATTATCGAAACCAAAGCAGAAAGCGCTAAAATAGATGATGCTATTGCAGGGGCTACCCGTTATGGCGAGGCCTGCCTGGAATTTGAGCATAATGTTATTTGCGTAGGCATTGCTGGTGGAGAAAAGGAATTGTGTAAAATCGTAGTTAAGCGCAAAGTAAAAAGCAAATGGGTTGAACTAACATTAGATGGCGTACCTATTGATTGGATACCATCACCAGAACAATCCGCCAGCATCCTGGCCTCAAAGAATTTAACAGAAGTTCAGCCGGAAAAACCAGGTGCCGCGATACTGGCTGAACAGGCTAACAGGCTGAATGAAATTTTCCGGGAATGTAAAATTAAGGATGAGTTCAGGCCTGCTTATATAGCCACAATCATGTTAGCTTTGTGGAAAGGAGATGTGATGGTTTCCAAAGATGTTGTGCTTACCCAAATAAATGCGAATGCCCGGCAAGCTCTTAGTGATGCCGGTAAGCCAAAACTGAAAGACAGCCTGCAGGTAGATACTGAAAACAGCCTGCTTGCTGCCAAGGCCTGGGAAGTTGTAGATATTCTGAAGAAACTGAATATCCGGTCCTTTATCAGGGAGCACGATTATCTTGGGCAGTTATACGAAACCTTCTTCCGTTATACTGGTGGTAACACCATCGGTCAGTATTTTACACCGCGGCATATTATCGAGTTCATCTGTGATATACTAGAAGTATCATCTACTGATAAAGTTTTTGATCCTGCCTGTGGCACAGGTGGTTTTTTAATCGGTGCCCTTAATCGCATGGTAGAAAGTTCGAAACACCCTTATGAAGAAACCATAAGCAGGGTAAAGGATAATTTATACGGAATAGAATCAGAACCCGGTACTGCTGCTTTATGCATTGCCAATATGATCTTAAGAGGTGATGGGAAAAGCGGCGTAATAAAAGATAATTGCTTTGAAAATTTAAAATATCCCAACACAGAAGTTGATTTTGTGTTGATGAACCCTCCTTTCCCACATGATAAAAAGAAAGATACGCCTACCACAGATTTTCTGGACAGGGCGTTGAGCAGCATCAAAAAAAGAGGGATCCTGGCTGCCGTTGTTCCTTATTCTTTATTGGTAAACACTACCGAATGGCACCAGCGTATTCTAAAAAATAATACGCTGTATTTTGTTGCAACTTTACCACCAGATGTCTTTCAGCCTTATGCCACCTATAACACAGCGATTGTAATGATACAGAAAGGGATTCCCCATGAAAGCAAAAAAGTTTTCATGGTAAGAATTTCCAATGATGGTTTTAAATTGAAAAAGAATACGCGGATAGAAAGACATGGCAACCAGCTGCCGTTTTTATTAAATGCGTTTCAATCTAAACAAATCATTCCTGAGCTTACTGCGCTTGAAAAAATAGATATGGATAGTTTGGAATGGAGTCCGGAAAATTATATTCAAAATGCTGTTCATTCTGATGAAGATTTTATAAAGGGGCTTGAATTGCATATACGAAAGCATGCTTCCTTTTATATTGCTTCCGGTAATAAACTGGTTAAGGGCTCTGGTCCGGAAATCAGTAGTAGTGGCGAATTGAGCTCCTCGTTATTCTCAGATGAAACATCAGTCAGGCTTGATAAGGTCAAAATGGGCGATTTTGTTATTTCCGAATACTTTGATGTAATACTGGGTGGCAAAGATGAAATTGAAGACCTTGAGGAAGGCGACTTTCCTAATGTTTCTACAAGTGAATATATGAATGGCGTTACCTCATGGAAGTCTCCGAAACATCTTTTCCATGCTCCGTCAATTACGGTTGCTACAGATGGTAGTACCTGTTCTAGTTTTGTTCAGGAATTCCCTTACTATGCTTTTTATAAAATAGCCATTTTAACTCCAAAAAAAGAAATACCTGTTGATGCTTTTTATTATGTATCCTACCTGTTGACAAGGGAAAGGTGGCGTTATGTATATGCCCGTAAATTCGGAAAACACAGAATTAATAATACTACCCTGATTGCCCCGGTGAACCAGAAAGGTGAACCCGATTTCAAGCTTATGGCTAAAATTATTCAGTCAACTAAAGCATATCCAATTGTAAGGTTATTCAGGGATAAGATTGCTAAAAACCCAATTACACAGTTTAAAAGTTAATTGGCCAGGCAATATCCAACGATTGTTAGCAGAAATTGAAAATAGTTCGGCAGTATTTCTGCCACTTGAAGTAAATTTAATCGATAGTTAAAAAATCAACATAAAAATTATGGAAAGAGAAGCTGTATCAAAAGAATCTTTGTTTAATGTTTTTAAAAATGAGAGCAATATTCCCGAAGAATATAAAATTCCTGAGATCCATCAAAGGGTTTATTTATTGAACGGAGAACTTATACCGTGGGATGGCCCTGTTACAAACATTTATTCCCCTGTATGCATATCCACTCCGAAAGGACTTGAGCGGAAACTGCTGGGCAGCATACCCAACACATCACCCAAAGAAGCACTGGCAGCATTGGATGCCGCTGTTGAAGCTTATGATAATGGATTGGGTGAGTGGCCGACCATGTCGGTAGAAGGCCGGATAAATTGTATGCAGAAGTTTGTATACCTGATGATCCAGCAGCGTGACCTTGTTATCAAACTCCTTATGTGGGAAATAGGTAAAAACCTGCCGGATGCAACCAAAGAGTTTGACCGCACTGTTGATTATATCAACGATACGATAGATGCTCTGAAAGATGCAGACCGCGAGTCATCACGCTTTCAGCAATCAGAAGGTACCATTGCACAGATCAGAAGAGCTCCGCTGGGAGTTGTTCTGAGTATGGGGCCATTCAATTATCCGCTGAATGAAACGTTTACGACGTTATTTCCCG
>CBHEUU010000144.1:0-8853 GCA_965990355.1 uncultured Chitinophagaceae bacterium | reverse complement strand
TTCGCCTCGGCAATGACATTACTGGGTCAAAATGATGGTGCAACCGGAGTGTCATATTTGCAACTTGCAGAATTTATTATGCAATATGGCTCAACTCCCACCGCTGACCTGGAACAGCTATGGAGAAGGATCGTATTTTATATTGCTATAAAGAACACGGACGACCATTTACGAAATCATGGTTTTTTGTTAACGCAAAACGGCTGGCAATTATCTCCGGCATACGATGTAAACCCTATTTATTTTGGAACCGGTCTCTCATTGAATATATCGGAAACGGACAATAGCCTCAACTTCGATTTGACTCGTGAAGTAGCAAAATATTTTAGAATATCATCAGCGAGTGCTGACGATATTATTGCAAGTACGCAAAAGGTTATTAAAAAATGGACACATATCGCAAGCAAGTTTCAGATATCTTCTAAAGAACAGGACTTGATGGCTTCAGCCTTTGAATAAAAAATAATAGCTGCTACAGGCCCGCAGTGTTTAATGATTGTTCAATCTGAGAGTAATCTCGTCATAACTACTTCCCGGTTTTCCAACAAGGGCACAATTGATCTGACAACGATCTCCTGGAAATGATCAGAATTCCGGTGCTCCTCCGCTGCTGCATCATCAGCGTAACCTTCGTACAACAATATCGTGTTACCATCACTGATGCTTTGATGGA
The DNA here is from genome assembly GCA_965990355.1 of uncultured Chitinophagaceae bacterium. Taxonomy (GTDB): domain Bacteria; phylum Bacteroidota; class Bacteroidia; order Chitinophagales; family Chitinophagaceae; genus Terrimonas_A. The sequence continues at coordinate 8,180 of CBHEUU010000144.1, read as the reverse complement.
ACTTGTAAATCAGGTTGCCTTTTTCTTCCCGGCTTTTTTGAGCAGCCTGCTTAAGCAGAGTCAACACTGTTGTAAGATTTCCTTGCTTCACTTGCCATTTGGCAAATACGTAAACTGGTAAAGTGCTCATAAATTTCTTTATATGTGAATGAACTGATTTACACCTGTAACACTGAGAGAGAAATTATGACCACTACCCGCCGAAGGAAATGGTCATAATCATGGAAAGGTTTAAGCTGTAGCAGCAGCTTTGGTTTTAGCTTTAGCTGATTCCAGGATAGCTATCATTTTTTCGGCGACACCTTTAGCAGAGGCAGGATTTTGCCCAGTCACAAGGTTACCATCCGAAAGACTGTTGGCCGACCAGGGTGCTGCAACATGATATATGGCTCCTTGCCCGGTGAGTGCTGTTTGCAAATCAAATGGTACATCGGGCCTGGCATAGTTATCTTCTTCTGCAGTAGAAAAGGAAGTGATGTTTTTGCCGTTTACGAGGTAAGAGCCATCCTTCAATTTTACATTCAATAAAGACACCGGCCCATGACAAACTGCACCAACAACAGCACCACGCTCATAAGTTTCTGCAATCACTTTTTTAAGCAACGGAGCTTCCGGCATATCAACCATGGGGGCCAGACCGCCAGGCACAAACACAGCATCGTAAGATTTAACATCAACATCTGAAAGTTTTACTGCTTTTTGCATGGCTGCCCATCCATTACCCGTTAAAAATTTATAATTATCAGAATCATCCACCAGGTTAAGCGCATCCAAATAAGGGCCTTCCCCGGTTAAAGTGGCAAAATCAATCTGGTAGCCTGCCTTGTCAAATTCTGCAAAAGGGTGTGCTACTTCCGATAAAAACGTACCTGTTCTTCTTTTGTGTGGCCCAATTGTGCCGGCATTGGAAACAATGATCAGGATTTTCTTTTTCATAACTTTTAATTTTTGTTATTAAAGGATTTGTTTAGTTGCGCACAACGACAATCAAACAGTGATCAAAGCCGTTCGATCAGCCAATAGATTATATCCCTGATTACAATACCGCTGTAGTTGTCGTTTAATAAATCGTGATAATGCCCTTCATACAATTTGAGTTGTTTGTCATTTGAAGAAGCATGCTCCATGAAGTATTGGCTTCCGGCGGGTTTGGTAGCATTATCGGAAGTTCCATGAAGTATAAGCAGCGAAAGTTTTAGTTCGGGCATTTTCTTTTTCAAATATCCGGCTGCGAATATTAACTGCTGCATAGTTTTGACCGGCTGCTTTTCGTTTGCCAGTAAAGAGTCGTTATTCATCGTGTCCACTATTGACCTGTCACGGGAAAAATCCTCGTTATTCAACTTCACCAGCCGGGTATGCGGAATGATATAACCCAGTAATTTCATTATGGCCAGCGCAAAGGCAGGTGCAGGGAGCTGGAATGCAAGGCTCTCGGAAATCAGTCCTCTTAATTTATCCTGATGATGCACTGCATACACTGAAGCAAATACACCTCCGGCGCTATGACCAAACAGGAAGACAGGTATTGTTGGGTTGGCGGCTATTGCAATATTCAGTAACTGATCAATGTCTGTAACAACATCCGAATAATCCGGGATGTAATACCGCTCGCCACCCGACTGTCCGCGGCCGCAAAGATCAATGGCATATACTTCGATGTTAATTTCGTTGAGTTGCACAGCAAAATTGTGAAAATATCCGCTGTGGGAATTAAGCCCATGAACAATAAGTATTATGCCTTTTGGCTGAATATCAGTTTTCCAGTTCCTATAAAAAATGAGCTGATCTTTTTTATTACGAAAAGTGGACGCCACATATTTTTCAGCAGAATGCATAATGAGTAAACTTATTTGTTCACGTGGGCCAAAGCATCTAAAATCACAGCTACAACTTCCTTCGGTTTTGATAGCATTGCAACGTGACTCGCCTTTACAATAGTTGTTTTGGATTTGGCCCTTGCTGCCATCAATTTTTCCAATTCGGGGCTAATAGTATTGTCTTCAGAAGCCACTATATACCAGGATGGCTTTTGTTTCCATGCCGTATTAGTCCCTACAGCTTCAAAGACCTTTGGAAAAGCAGGTTGCTGCACTGTGAAAACCAGGTCTTGTTCTTTTGCAGGAAGATCATTGGCGAATGCTTTTTGAACACCTTCTTTAGTGAGAGTTAAATATCCACCAACAGGCTGTAAAAAACTTCTCACATTGGTAGGAGCAGCTTTTTCACTTAGAGTAGGAATGGTTTCTCCTTTATCAGGCATATAGGCTGCAACATATACCAGGGCCTTTACGCGTGGGTCATTACCTGCCTCAGATATTACAAAGCCTCCCCATGAATGGCCTACAAGAATTACATCGCCACTGGTTCTTTCTATAGCTCTTTGTGTGGCTGCTACATCCTCTTCGATAGAAGTTGTTGGGTTTTGTACGGCTATTACATTGTATCCTTTTTCAACCAGGGCCGGTATGATCTTACTCCATGATGATCCATCTGCCCATAAACCATGAACTAAAATAATGGTCGGTTTTACGGAAAGAGAATCTTTGGCCTGTGAATACGTTTTTGCGGAGGTGAATGTTAGTCCAAGCAGTAACGCTAAGGTCTTTATTTTAAATCCCCCGTTAGTCCGGTGTGTCATAGTATTAGCTTTGATTTGTTATTAATTAGTAAGAATTGCCTTCGTGAATAAGCAGGGCTATTTACATGCCATTAACAGCAAAACAAAAAATCAGGGAAATAAAATACTGTAATGAAGTGAAAGACAATTTGTTTTTCGTGTGCCTAGAAAGGAGAACTAAGAAATACAAGAGCTTTTGCTCCGATAATATCGGAGCTCATTACCACAAACTCCGATATTGTCGGAGCAGCTTAGCGATTTGATTCGTTAGTTGGAAGACTTACAGGCTTCCTGCTGCATTTATAAAGTCTTCCCTTTTTATATTCAATTTGGCCATTTTTGATTCCAGTGTCGTTGGTTTGATATTTAGCAATTCCGCAGCTCCATTCACTCCGCGTATCCGGCCATTGGTTTTCTTAAGGGTTGAAATGATATACTCTCTTTCTGTTTCCTTCTGAACGTGTTTAACATCCTCAAAGGTCTTGATAATGGGCTTACCTGGGGACCCCGTGGTTATAAAAGCAAGGCTTCTCTTTAATTCCAGTTTCGACTTGCCATCATTGAGAATAACAGATTGTTCCACAACATTCTCAAGTTCACGGATATTTCCAGGCCAGTCGTAAGCAAGCATTTCTTCCTTCATTGAGGTAGCGATGCCAGTAAAAGGTTTTTCGAATTCTTTACAAAATTTTTTTGCAAAAAATAATGTCAATGCCTCTATATCACTTTTCCGTTCCCGTAAAGGTGGTAATGTAATGGGAAAAACATTGAGACGGTAATATAGGTCAAGCCGGAAATTTCCTTCGGCTACTTCTTTTTCCAGGTTTCGGTTTGTGGCGGCTACTATACGAACATTCACTTTTATGAATGAATTGCCGCCGACATGTTCAATTTCTTTTTCCTGTAATACGCGTAATAGTTTAGCCTGCATTTCGAGTGGCAATTCACCGACCTCATCTAAAAAAATAGTTCCACTATCAGCTTGTTCAAATTTTCCTTTTCTTTTTTCTGTAGCGCCGGTGAATGAACCCTTCTCATGGCCAAATAACTCAGATTCTATCAGTGTGGCTGGAATGGCAGCACAGTTTACTTTAATGAATGGACCGTTTTTCCTTGGGGAAAGTGAGTGGATGGTCTGAGCTACTTTTTCTTTCCCTGTTCCGCTTTCACCCAGTATCAAAATTGAAGTGTTGTAGGGCGCAACCTGGGCGGCAAGATCTAATGCTGCTAATAAAAGATGATGGTTTCCGATAATGCTTTTAAATTCCGGATGATTCAGTACTTCACTTTGTTTCTTATTGACTGAATTGAACTGATTAATTGCCGGGGATGATAAGGGCTCATAATAATTCATTTTCTCTGCTATATCAGTCAACCATGTTTTCAAACGGTTCAATAATGAGATGTGACTGTTAGTGTATATATCTTGCTGGCGGCTGTAAAAAAAGTAATGAACCTGTTCCCGGTTGCCTAAGGTGACCGGAAGTACTATGTATGACTGCATATTGAATGTGTCAATCAATATTTTCTGCAACGCAGGAATTCCGGGTTTTTCATTTATCCTTTCGTCATTATAAATGGTCGCGTGGGTATCTGTATAACTGTTTTCACTTATTGCAGGAAGAGCGGATTTTTTTAAACCTGTAATTGTTATAAGTTCATTTTCACCGATAAATTGGTATTCATCAAATCCTGTACGCAAATATCTTAAATCATTAAATTTCCCAGCATTGGATGGTCTAGTTTCCGCTACAATAAGATCGAATGGTATATAAGATTGTATCCTCCTGGCTATATTCAACAGCCTTTGCTCCCGCGTTGAACTTTCATTGTATATTTCTATTAACTGGTTTTGCAAAAGCTCTTCCTGTCTCAGTTTTGATTCAAAGCTATGCTTGTGATGATACAACGCAATATCCAGCATAACCAGTAGATCTTTTCCTCTGAATGGTTTAACAAGAAATCCATAGGGTTCGGTCGTCTTAGCCTCTTCCAGTACTTTTTGGCTTGAGTAAGCAGATAAATAAACAAAAGGTATATTTTCAGTTCTCAGTTTTCTTGCAAAGTCAATGCCCGACAGCTTCCCCTGCAACCGGATATCGAGAAGCACAATATCCGGTTTATGCTTTTGTAAATTGTCTTCAGCTTCTTCCGATGAAGCAGCAATGCCATTTACTTTATAGCCGGCCTGCTCTAGTATCAACCGCAGATCATTGGCTACTATGAATTCATCCTCTACGATAAGTACTTTTTTGCTCATAAAATGGCTATTTAAGAGTTAACCGGAACATGGTTGGAAAATAGTTTATTCAGAGCGATAAACCTGACCGTTATGTGCAGGCCTTTATTACTTTCGATAGTAAAGCTGCCATTTAATTGCTTTGTTAGTCCCTGCATAAGATCGAGCCCCAAGGAATTATGCCCCTTAATATCAAGATCTGCCGGTAAACCAATACCATTATCTGATATCTTCAGCGTTAAATGATCAGCGTCATCATGTTGCAGGCTAATGTTCACGACCCCGTTCTGCCTGTCCGGGAATGCATATTTGATAGCGTTAACAATGCCCTCATTAATGATCAATCCCAGTGGGATTGCTTGCGATACATCTAAATCTAAGGGCTCAACAGTTTGCTTAAAAATGATCCGCTGGCCACTCTCAAGACTGTCATGCACATAATTCACCAATTCGTTGACATATTCAGGCATGGATATAGAGGAATTATTTTCAGACTGGTAAAGCTTTTGATGTATCAGCGCCATTGTATGCATCCGGCGCTGGCTATCGCGAATAGCAGTAAGGGCTGCATCATTATCTATATATACCGATTGTGAATTCAATAAGCTCATTACGATTTGAAGATTGTTCTTCACGCGATGATGTATTTCTCTTAATAACCATTCTTTATCATCAAGCAAATCCTGCAGCTGATCGTTTTTACGGGTAATTATACCGTTGCTCTTTTGTTTTAACCGGTTTTGCCGGTACAATAAGCCGGCAATGATCACTACGGCAAAAATGCCAGCGAATGTCAGGTTTTTTACGAGCACTGCCTGGTCTGAATTAGCCTTTTCCAGTTTGGCCTGCTGTGTCAGCAATACGATCTCGTTTTCCTTCTCTTGCATTTGGTACATTACCTGGAGTTCTTCCGCCTGTCTTATTTTGGTTACTTTAAAACTGGAATCAAGCAACTCTGTGTATTTTTTGTAATGTGATACAGCTGCCACATTGTCTCCAAGAGCAGAATCAATAAAAATCAGCCAACGGTATTTATTCAACTTATTTGGTAAGGTGGCTCCATCGAGGGTAGGAGAAATGCTTTGTTTCTCAAAAAACTCTCTTGCTTTTTGATATTGTTTTCGTAGTAGAAACAGGTATGCAAACTGAATATTAATTGCGGATTGTCTAAGCGGCCCTCTGAAAACAGCAGCTTTTCTTTCCAGGGAGTCCAATTTTTTTATATGCATCTCAGCCTGGTCCGCCATTTTAAGGTTCAGATAGCAGTTGGAAAACACATAGTGATAGAAGAATTGTTCCGAAAAATTTACGGGGAAGCCCACTTTCTTTGCAATATCCTGTGTAAGGTTCAATGCTTCTTTTGCACGTCCTTCGTTCCCCATATAATCCACCACATCATTCAGTATATTATACACAGACGTATTACGGTCTGCAACAAACCGGTTTACTGACTTCTGCGCCATTTCAAAACCCTCTTTTCTTCTGCCCTCCGAATTATATAATTCGGCCAGGCTGGTATAAAAGTAACTCCATGCCAGGCTATCACGGGTGATCTCGGCAGTCCTGATCGTTTGATATACATATCGCAATGGCTCTCCGAACTTTCCCTGAAAAATTGTAACACTGGCAAGAGCTTGCGTACTGTAATGCGTATAAGGATAGCGAATGGTCCCGGCCTGATTATATGCTTTTAAGAAATTTTCATAAGCAGATTGCAAATGCCCGGTAATCATTTGCAGGTAACCAAGATCAGTTAAAACATTGATCTCTCCTTCTGCGTTGCCCAGGCTGTGATATAAAGCCGCTGCTTCCTTTAGATCTGTCACCTTTTTTTCCAGCGTAGTGGGCAAAGGAGGTTTGTATATGCCGCGGTATGCCAGTATCCTTGCTTCTGTTTCTTTATCACCCGCCTGCCTGCACTGAATGATCAATGCATTACAAATTGAGTCGCCTTTTTTATCGTTAGCCTGGATATATACTTTTCCCAGGAGGCAGGCAGCCTGTCTGCCCAGCCTCTCTTCCTGCAACGATTTACTTTCATTTATTGCCCGGCTCAGATAATACTCGACACTGTCTTTGTACCTGTTATAATTATCGGGTTCAAATGCATAATAGGCACCCAGTAATATTAGTAATTGCAAATGTTTTCTACCTGTAGCTTCTGAAAGCAGACGGAGGCCTTTGCCCGGATCCCGTTGGTCGATCCATTTTGATTGTTCAAATAAATCCGGCTCATCCATCCCTTCAGCCAATATGGGAAACCGGCTTATTCCAATAGAGCGGCTGGCGGCATACATACAACTGTCCTGATCAACCTGCCCTTCTTTTACAATAACAAGAAAAGTGGCGCTCAGCCACAAATTCAGTCGTTGCCAGGATATTTTGTCTTTGTTAGGCGGATAGTAAGAATATGCCGGAATTCCCGGTTGTGTTGAAGTTTGAGATTGTCCGCCAATGGGCATCAGTAAGCCGATCAATATGCACGTAAAAACTACTCTGGACATAGTTTTCAGTTTTATCAATAATTAATCAATCAACCAAATTCCTATCGCCCTGCAAAGTCTTGATTTGCATTGAAAAGTAATTATAGGAATAACCTACAGTAAACAGCCCGGACCGCTTTAAATTACTGGGTAAAAAAAATATTTTATTTTAGTATTAGGCATTATGCGCACTACTAATAAAACAAGAACGAAAATAGGAGAATTATATGCATTCCTCGTTAAAAAAGGATACCATGCTATCCCTTTTACCCAGAATGCAGTGGGCCACCTGTTAGTGGAGATAATCATTAATGGGCAAAAAGGAGCTTTTATTCTTGACACAGGAGCAGGCAATACAATCGTTGATACAAAGCAAGCCACACGGTTACAACTTGTTCTTCAAACAGACAACTCAAACTTTGAAGGTGCCGGCGCCGGTGGACAAGGACTTGAAGTAATACCCTCGGAAGGAAATAAAGTAGAAATTGGAACTTACCTCTTACCAAATTTTACACTTTGCGTTATGTCACTTTTTGAACACGTCGGCCAGGCTTTAGAAAAGGCCGGTGTTCATGAAGAACTTTCGGGCGTATTAGGTGTAGACATATTGATACCGGGCAAAGCCATTATTGATTATGGTGCAATGATGCTTTATCTTTTACCAACAGAATGATAAGGGCAATATGACCTCTTCTCTATTTCATTCCTACAAATTTACCAATGTACCGGTACAGGATCAAGCGTAAATCAGGTCTTGATAAAGAGGATGACTTAAATAGTTTTTTGCAGAAGTTAGGAAAATAGGATGGTATAGTTGGCAATTTAAGTGTTAGATACT
>CBHEUU010000143.1:0-8879 GCA_965990355.1 uncultured Chitinophagaceae bacterium | reverse complement strand
CCGGCTCAACACAGCGATCGATATTCCGGGACTGCAGGAGATCATCCGGCAGATACAGATGCCAAAGCAAGCCACGGCACTCTCTATCCGCACGGGCGACAGGATTGTCCTGCTGCGTTATGAACAGATCGTGTACCTCGAAGCACAGGATAAATATGTATACATATATACAACCGATGGGCAGAAGCATCTGACCGATCAAACACTTACCTCCCTTGCAGAAAAATTGCCCGCCCGGTTTTTCCGCATCCAGAAATCCTTTCTTATTAATAAGGATAAGATCAAAGAAATGCACCGGCATTTCAATGGACGTTATCTTTTTATCATGGATGATAAGGGGAGTAGCCGGCTTACTTCAGGGCGCACCTATTATGAAGATATAAAAGCAGAATTCGGACTGTAAGATGTGAGCCGGAATTAGTAGTTCACTTCCTGCTGTCACCCCGGACCAGCTTTAAAAGACTACCAGCTGTAGTTCGCTAAGATCCGGGGTCCCCTCAACGTTAGAGGAGACCCCGGATCTTATATTCTTTAAACTTGTAAATGATCTATACCAGGTCCGGGGTGACAGCAGGAGAAACTTCTTACTCGCCACCTGTCCTTTCCCATTTCCCTTTATCCTAAAAAACTCCAGACCTGTAACCCGGTCCTTTTTCCTGCGTCCCATTTGAAACAATTTTAAAGCGGCCGTTTATCCCTGATTAGTGCCGCTCAATTTAAAACAATGTTCTTGGTAATGCAAAGTACCTACTTTTGGACTGTAATAATTAAGAACAAGTACTGATTATATAAAACCATTGAAATGAGAAAACTTTTATCCTTACTGGCTTTAGCTTTAACAACCTTATCCTTAGCCAGTTATGCACAAACTAAAACCGGAAAGATCAGCGGTACTGTGATTGACGGAAGTACCAAAACCATTGAATCGGCCACCATCACCCTGCTGAAAGCAAAAGATTCTGCCGTGGTGAAAATGAGCGTGGCTGACAAAACCGGTAAATACGAGTTCGACAATGTACCAGAAGGCCGCTATATCGTAGCCATTTCTGCAGTGGGTCACAACAAGGGTTTTTCAGAAGTCGTGGAGGTTTCTGCTTCCAGTTCCGCAGTGGTAAAAACGATTGAACTGGTGCCCCAGGCCCAGGCAATGAGCGGTGTGACCGTAACCGCCAAAAAACCAGCTATCGAGCAAAAACCCGGTAAAATGGTGGTGAATGTGGATGCTTCGCCCACCAATGCCGGCCTGAACGCCCTGGAACTGCTGGAAAAATCTCCCGGCGTTACCGTGGACAATGATGGTAATATCAGCTTAAAAGGAAAAGGCGGTGTAATGATCCTGATCGATGGCAAGCCTACTTATATGAGTGGTGCCGACCTTACTGCCTTGCTGAAAAACATGCAAAGCACCAGCCTTGAGCAGATCGAGATCATGACCAATCCACCTGCTAAATATGATGCAGCAGGCAATTCTGGTATCATCAATATCAAAACCAAGAAAGGTATTGTAAAAGGCATGAATGGTAATGCTAACCTCGGTTACACACAGGGATTGTATGCCCGTTTCAATGGTGGCGTGAACCTCAACTACCGCAATAATAAACTGAACGTATTTGGCGGATATAATGGCGGAACATACGAAGGATACAACAGGTTGTTGATTGACCGTAAAATGTATGCTGCCGATAAAGTGACTGTGTTGCGTACGATTGACCAGAATTCAAGACCGCATTTTGAAGGAGTATATCATAATGTGAAAGCGGGCATGGATTATTATTTCTCAAAGAAAGATGTGGCAGGAGTAGTGATAAACGGAAATTTCAACGATAATGATGAAGATCCTTACAGCCTGACCAATATCCGCAACAATACCGGCCTGATCACAAACAAACTGGAATCATTGGCGGATAATACACGCAAATCATCCAATGTAACTACCAACTTCAACTACAAGCATACATTTGATTCAACCGGCCGTGAGCTCAGTGCCGACGTTGACTATGCTTTTTATACCAATAAAAACAAGACCAGCCTTATCACAAAAAGCTTTGACGGCAATGGCCAGCAGGATGCTGCTGATGTGCTCCTGACCGGTAATATTCCTTCCGACATCAAGATATACAGCGCTAAAGTGGATTATGTGCATCCATTCAAAAGCGGCCTGCGGTTGGAAGCCGGTGCAAAAACAAGTTTTGTGAAGACCGACAATAAAGTGAATTACCTGCGCGATGGCCAGGATGCAATTGACCGTAATAACCACTTTATTTATGACGAGAACATTAATGCAGCTTATGCCATCCTTTCCCGTACCATCAAAAAATGGGAACTGACTGCAGGGTTGCGCGTGGAGAACACTATTGCCAAAGGACACCAGATTAGCAATGACTCTTCTTTCAAACGTGATTATACCAACCTGTTCCCCAATGTTGGTGCAGGCTATAATATGAATGAAAAGAACCAGTTCAACCTGAGCTATAGCCGCCGGATATCCCGTCCTGACTATGACGATCTGAACCCATTCATTTACTTCCTGGATTCATTGACCTATGGCCAGGGTAATCCTTACCTGCAACCACAGTTCACCAATAACTTTGAATTCAGTCATACCTACAACAGGTTCTTAACAACAACCCTCAACTATACCAATACCACCGATATCATCACTGACCTGCTGAAACAGAATACAGACAAGAACACCACTTATCAGACCAAAGACAATTTCAGCAGCATGAAACAATGGGGTATCTCTGTAATGGCGAACATAACGATCACAAAATGGTGGAGTACCAATATTTACACCAACGTATTCAATAATGATTATAAAGGTCTTTACAACAATGACCCGATTCGAGTAAAGTTTACCAGCTTCCTCGGTAATATGACCAATACTTTCACACTGGGCAAAGGATGGAATGCTGAATTGAGTGGCTGGTACCGCAGCAAAGCAGCAGAAGGCATCCTGGTAGCAAATGATATGGGTGCAATGAATGCGGCTATTACTAAGCAATTGTTCGATAAAAAAGCAACATTGAAACTGGGTGTACGCGATATCCTGTGGACACAGAAGTTCAGCGGCTATGCTAAATACAGTGATATCAATGTTGATATCAGTAGCCGTCGCGACAGCCGCCAGGTAAACCTCAGCTTCAACTACCGTTTTGGTAAAAATAACATTGCACCTGCACGGAGAAAAACAGGTGGTGCGGATGATGAGCAGAACAGGGTAAAGAGCGGAGGAGGTAACTAGTCGGGATTCACTTATACCAATAAATCACCCTTCAACCCTTTATCTTCCGGTCTTGTCATATTCGCCCTGCTTTTTTATAGTGCAAAAGCGAAATTTGTGCAACAATTGAACAGATTTTAAGACATTGTTTATAATAAGTTTTCTCATGTGTACTTACCGTCCTCCTTTTCTTGGGAGGACTTTTTATTTTTGCAGGGTCGTGGCTTGCGTAGTATCTTGTACGATACTGTTATGGGCCAATTAAATTATTCATTTTAAAAACCTGTTTGCTATGCCTTCATTTGATTTTGTAAGCAAAGTGGACGCACAGGCATTGGACAATGCTGTGAATGTTGTTACCAAAGAAATATCCAATCGTTTTGATTTTAAGGGAAGTCATGTAGTGATCGATCTTGATAAAAAGGAATACAAGCTCAAGATCGAAACCGAGGATGATATGAAAATGCGCCAGTTGATGGACGTACTGATCAGCCGGGCACATAAGCAGGGGATAGCGCCGGAAGCGTTTGACCTTTCAAAGGAAGGCGCACAAAGCGGCAAGGTATGGAAGAAAGAGGTGCAGGTGCGCAATGGCCTGAAGCAGGAAGATGCCAAGAAGATCGTGAAACTGATCAAGGATGCCGGCCTGAAAGTGCAGGCTTCTATCAATGATGACCTGGTGCGGGTAACCGGCAAAAAGATCGATGATCTGCAAACCGTGATCCAGGCATCCAAGACCTGGGACCTGGGAGTACCCCTGCAATACGAAAATATGCGTTCATAAACTGTGCATAACCCTTGCTGGGCGCTGCTTTACAGTGGATAACCCGGTGCAAAACGAGTGCATATTGAAAGGCAAAAAAATTTGGAAAGGGCTATACTGATAAGCTATCTTTAATGGACAATCGTTGCAGGAAATCTGGAAACAGAAAGAATGCAACAGGAACTGAAGAAATCTGTCAAAGGATGGAAGCAGTTTCAAAAAGCATCGGGTAAGTTAATAAACGGGCGAAAGCTTGATTATCAACAAACTTGGTGCTTTTTTCGTTGGCCGATGTTCGATGGCAGAGTGGCTGCTTCTGCTATCAGCCGGCCATCGGCCATTCGGCAACTCGGTCATCCTTTATATCCAATTATTTTTGGCAATCCCACAACCGCAACCTACCTTTGCCCACTCAAATTTTTTTACATCATCAGTACGGCAAAATCCGTGCGGCCTTAAAAATCATTTAGTTATGAAAAAAGGTATCCATCCCGGCAGCTACCGGTTAGTTGTTTTCAAAGACATGAGCAATGGTCATTCATTCCTCAGCCGCTCCACTGCAGGATCAAAAGAAACTGTGAAATGGGAAGATGGCAACGAGTATCCCCTCATCAAACTGGAGATTTCCAGCACATCCCACCCCTTTTTTACCGGTAAAAACATGCTGGTAGACACGGCAGGACGTATAGATAAATTCAAGAAGAAATACGAAAAGAAAAAATAATTCTTTAGCTTTAGTTCAGACAATTCTGCACTCAGCATAAAAGTTTTGTTTTTCATGGCTATACTTTAGGCCTCCTGATTCCTCAGGGGGCCTTTCTCATCTATTTAGTATCTTGGCAGGGTGAACAAAATCATCTTTACAGAAGAATTCTGCCAGCCGGAGAATCTCTACCCCTTCACATTGACCCGCAAATGCCAGGATATACGCCTGGGCATTCTTACCATCCGCGAGAAATGGGAGAAAATGACCGGTTTTGCCTCTTTTGATAAGAATGAAGACGATTATAAAGATCTTGACAGGGCCATTAATGTAGATTCTATTGATAAAAAGGATACCTGCTACATGGTCCATGGCAATGTGCTTCCAACTCCTGCACTGGTAAAAAAAATGAAACGGCTTCGCAGCGGTGAATTCATTGTAACCAATGGCAGCTCAGGTATCGTATTCTGTTTTACACAAAAAGAAATAAAAGAGAAGCATCGCATACAGGTGACGCAGGCAGTGGAACTGCAGGAAGAAATAAAAGAGATCAAATATCCCTGGCATATTTTCCAGATGAATGATTGGGCCATCCGCCAGGATTTTGCTTTGCTTACAAACAAACGCCGCTCACAGGTCATTCCTAAAACCAACCAGGTGATCAACAGGAAAGATATTTTCCTGGAAAAAGGAGCAAAAGTGGAGCATTGCATACTGAATGCGTCCACCGGTCCCATCTATATCGGCAAGAATGCGGAGATCATGGAAGGTTCTGTTATCCGCGGGCCATTTGCCATGGGAGAAGGTTCTTTGCTGAAGCTGGGCACAAAAGTGTATGGGGCCACCACCCTTGGGCCTTATTGCGTGGGAGGAGGAGAGATCAAAAATTCGGTATTGTTCGGTTATTCCAATAAAGCACATGATGGTTATCTTGGCGATTCTGTAATAGGAGAGTGGTGCAATATGGGTGCAGGCACTACCAATTCCAACCTGAAGAACAATGCCGGTGATGTGAGGGTGTGGACGCCTAAAGGGCAACTGAACGCAGGAATGAAATGCGGCGTGCTGATGGGTGATTATTCCCGTACAGCCATTAATACTTCGATCAACACCGGTACGGTGATCAGCGTTTGCTGCCATGTATTCGGAGCAGGATTGACGCCCAAATATATTCCCGCTTTTTCCTGGGGCAGTGAAGGAGTGAGCCGCTATGCTTTTGATAAAGCACTGGTGGACGTGGAAGGCTGGAAAAAACTGAAAGGACATACCATTTCCGATAATGAAAAAAGTATTCTGAAATATATCTTTGAACGGTTTTAATAACTAAACATTTAATCAATTCAATGCGTATGAGAAAGCAGATAGCTGCAGCCAACTGGAAGATGAACCTGAGTTTTCAGCAAGGGGAAAAATTACTGAATGATATTCTTACAGATAAGATCGCTTTAGCGGCTCATCAACAAGTGATTTTTGCAGTGCCGTATCCTTATCTCCTGATGACAAGGAGTGAAGTGGCAGAAGAAAAAAATTATTATGCAGCAGCTCAAAACTGTTATCATAAAAAATCCGGCGCCTATACCGGTGAAGTGTCTGCTGAAATGCTGCATTCCATTGGCGTGCATTACTGCGTGATCGGGCATAGCGAGCGCCGCGAATATTTTAATGAATCCAATGCGGTGCTGGCAGAAAAACTGAACCTCTGCCTGGAAAATTTTATCACCCCTATTTTTTGCTGCGGAGAACCGTTGTCAATACGTGAGCAGGGAACACAAAACGAGTTTGTGGCTGCACAATTGAAAGAATCGCTGTTCCATCTTTCTGCTGAAAAAATAAAAGATATCGTGATCGCTTATGAGCCTATCTGGGCGATTGGCACCGGCAAAACTGCTACCACGGAACAGGCACAGGAAATGCATGCTTATCTGCGTTCTGTGCTGGCCGCACAGTATGGAAAGGATACTGCTGAGCAGATATCCATCCTTTATGGCGGAAGCGTTAAAGCCAATAATGCAAAGGAATTGTTTGGCAGCCCTGATGTGGACGGAGGTCTTGTAGGCGGTGCTTCACTGGTGGCAGCAGATTTCATCGAGATCATTAAGGCGCTTAAATAAACAAGCGGGCGCCTGGTCTGCAAGAATGATTTTTCAGCGCTTACTATATCAAAGCCTGTTATGGCGGGGCATCTACCTGGTTTCATTACTGCTATTGAATATCCTGGTAAGCCGTTTATATGGAGCTGCAGGTAGTGGCTGGATATTTTATCTTTCAAGTATCTACGCATTGTTTATCCTGTTGTGCAGTTTCAGTCTGGAAACAGCCATGGGATATTATCTTGCTGATAAACGGATACCGGCGCTCCAATTATTTACCCTCTCTTTGGTGTGGGTACTGGCCGCTGGTTTGCTTACCTGGTGGCTGGCGGGTTCTTATTTCCAGCAATTGAACAATAAGCTGGAGCCTGGCAAATTTGTGCAGGTGTCCATTGCTTTTGTGGCCGGCAATCTCCTGATCACTTTTTTTACGTCTCTTTTTTATGCGCAAAAAAAAATAGCAGAGCCCAATATCATACTTACTGCAATCAACCTTTTGCTGATCATTATAGCGGGATTGTTATATAAAGAAGATAGAACAGCAGATGCGTCGCAGTTTATTCACGTTTACTTTTTTTCTTTCCTCGTTGCGGGTATTCTTTTAGCGCTGGCTTTCATCATCCGCAAAGAAAACCGGAAAGGATTTACTCCTCCATCCCGGGAAATGCTTCGGTTATTATTCCGGTATTCTTTCCTGGCTTTTGTGGCCAATACCATCAGCTTTATTTTATTCCGGGTTGATTATTTTTTTGTCGACATGTTTTGTGATGATACAGCTTTGGGTAATTATATCCAGGTTTCAAAGCTTACACAATTATTTTTTGTAGTGCCGGGTATTCTTGCCAGTGCCGTGTTTCCGCTAACTGCAGGTGGACAGAAAGAAGAGGTGAACCGGAACCTGCCGGTTCTATCCCGGATGATCATCATGGTATTTGGCACCGGTTGTGTATTGCTGGCCATTACGGGTAAATGGTTATTTCCTGCTGTATTCGGACAAAGCTTCAATGAAATGTATCTTCCTTTTTTATTGATGATACCGGGCATACTGGCCATCTGCCTGATTTACCCGGTCACATCTTATTATGCCGGCAAAAACAGGATAAGAGAAAACATAAAGGGGGCACTTCTCGCCACTGTGTTATTAATAGCGGGCGACCTGGTGTTGGTGCCATTATATGGAATAAATGGTGCTGCCCTGGTTTGCAGCCTGAGCTATATGTTGTATGGCGCATACATGGTAGCCCGGTTCAGGCAGGAATATGGCGTAAAGCTGCCTGATTTTTTTGTTATCCGGAAAGCCGATCTTTATCTTATCCTTAAACTTTTTAAATAGCGCTGTGAATGGATCTGAACTCGGACTTATATCTCAATGGACAGTACCTGCAAAATAATCCTACCTGGGATGTGGAAGACAGTCCCTGGAAGGCGCAGGTGATCCATGGCCTGTTAAAGAAAAATAATATCCGGGTGAAAGATGTGGTGGAAATAGGTTGTGGTGCAGGTGGCATACTGGAGCAACTGGCTCTCCTGGAGCCTTCTGTTGCGCAGTTCCGGGGATATGATATTTCCCCGCAAGCCATTGAGCTGGCAAAGAAAAAAGAAACAGAAAGGATCCGTTTTTACCAGCAGGACTTCCTGGCAGGAAATGAGAAAGGAGAGTTGTTGCTGCTTATTGATGTGCTGGAACATATTGCCGATTATTATGGTTTTCTTGAAAAGCTGAGAACGAAAGGCAAACAGTTTGTATTTCATATACCGCTTGATGCATCCTGCCGTACTTTACTGAAACCCTGGACCATCAAACAGCAACGGGATGCAGTAGGGCATCTGCATTATTTTTCGGAAGAAATGGTACTGTGGTTTTTAAAGGATACCCGTTTTGAGATCATCGACTGGATGTATACAAAACCGGTTCCTGACACACAGCCATCGCGTTCTTTTATACAGGGCATAAAGAAAAACCTGAGGAATATTTCATTCTCATTGAATAAGCCATTGAGTGTAAAACTATGGGGTGGATATTCCATGATGATCCTGGCTCAATAATTTTTTTTATGAAACGAATTCTCTGGCTTGCCAGTTGGTATCCTAATCGTTTGG
>CBHEUU010000142.1:0-8927 GCA_965990355.1 uncultured Chitinophagaceae bacterium | reverse complement strand
GAGAACGGCGATGTTGTTTCATTCAGGGAGAAAGCAAAGGATGAAAGCAAATGGATCAATGCTGGCTTTTTTGTGTTGAAGCCAGCCGTTTTCAAATACCTGGATGGTGATATGGCCAATGTGATGTGGGAAGATGATCCTCTTGAACAATTAACTATTGACGGACAACTGGCCGCATACCGCCACAAAGGTTTTTGGAAATGTATGGATGCTCTTCGGGATAAAATAGAATTGGAATCACTGTGGCAAAGTGGCCACGCAAAATGGAAGACCTGGTAATGCTGGAGCAACTTCAATCATATTATACAGGAAAAAAAGTGTTCCTGACAGGCCATACCGGTTTTAAAGGCACCTGGATGATGGCGCTGTTGCATCGTATCGGCGCGCAGGTTAAAGGTTATGCTCTTGCTCCTGAAGATTCAGCTCCCTTTCATAATTTGTTTACGTCAAATGGTATTGCTGAAAGTATCATAGCTGATATAAGGGACAAAGAGCGTTTAAGAAAGGAAATACTGTCTTTTCAGCCCGATTATATTTTTCATCTCGCTGCGCAACCGCTTGTGCTGCTTTCTTACGAAATACCTGCTGAAACATTTGAGGTAAATGTAGTGGGTACGGCCAACGTGTTGGAAGTTGCAAAAACACTGGAGAACGTTTGCAATATTGTTGTTGTTACCACTGATAAGGTATACGATAATAAAGAACATCACGGTTTATATAAAGAGGACGATAGATTAGGTGGCTACGATCCTTACAGTGCCAGCAAGGCCTGTACAGAGTTGGTGGTGGATTCTTTCCGGAATTCTTTTTTTAATGTAAAAGATATCGCTGACCATGGCAAGGGCCTTGCCACAGCAAGAGCGGGGAATGTGATCGGCGGAGGCGACTGGAGTAAACACAGGATCATACCCGACACCGCCAAAGCTTTATTGCAGGGAAAGGAAATACTGGTGAGAAACCCGGCCTCTGTAAGACCCTGGCAACATGTGCTGGAACCTTTGTGCGGTTATCTTTTATTGGGAGGGCGGCTGGCTGCTGAACCTGAAAAGTTTTCACAGGCATTTAATTTTGGCCCATCGCCTGAAGATCATTTAACCGTAAAAGAGCTGGTGGAACAGGCCATTGAAACATGGGGAAGCGGACGGATGGAAGTGTCTACTAATGGAGCATCCCTGCACGAAGCCAATTTGCTGAAACTTGATATAAATAAAGCAAAAGAAAAATTGGACTGGGAGCCCATGTTAAATGCCAAACAGGCCATTCAATGGTCAATAGACTGGTATAAAACTCCTGTTGACAACCAGGCTGATTTTACCTTTCAACAAATAGATAACTATCTCGCTAAATGATTTTCACACCTACTCAGTTGAAAGGGGTTTTTATTATAGACCTGCAGCCTGTTGGTGATAGCAGGGGATGGTTCAGCCGCACGTATTGTAAAAATGAATTTGCAGCAATAGGGCATGATAAAGAGTGGGTGCAACTGAACCATTCATTCACCAGCAAAAAAGGAACGGTAAGAGGCATGCACTATCAATTGCCTCCCTTCAGTGAAATAAAAATGGTGCGTTGTATCGCAGGCGCTGTGTTGGACGTAGTGATTGACCTGCGGAAAGGTTCGCCAACATTTCTGCAATGGACAGGGGTGGAATTAAGCGCAGAGAATAAAAAAATGATCTATATCCCTGAAGGTTTTGCTCACGGTTTTCAATGCCTGACAGATAATTGCGAACTGTTATACCATCATTCCGCATTTTATACTCCAGGCGCGGAGGGCGGAATCCGGTATAATGATCCACTTATCGGTATTAACTGGCCATTGGAACTGACTGAAATTTCTGACCGGGATAAAGCCCATCCTTTTTTGGACAAAAATTTTAAAGGAATTTAGTATATGAAGTGCAGATTTTGCCAAACAGAACTGAAAGATGTTTTTGTTGACCTGTTCAATTCACCGGCATCCAATTCGTTTCTTACCGCAGAACAATTGAATGAACCGGAAGCCTTTTTCCCTTTGAAAATATATACCTGCCATCAGTGCTTTCTTGTGCAGGTAGATGAATACAAGAAATCAGATACAATATTTGATAGCTCCTACGTTTATTTTTCTTCTTATTCCAGCACCTGGCTGCAACATGCAAAAAAGTATGTAGAGAAAATGATTGAACGCTTTGGATTCAATTCAGGTTCACAGGTGGTAGAGATAGCCTCCAATGATGGCTACCTTTTGCAGTACTTCGTGGAGAAAAACGTGCCTGTATTGGGAATTGAACCAACGTCCAACACTGCTGAAGTAGCCAAAACAAAAGGCGTGGAATCAGTGGTGGATTTTTTTGGCGTCAGATTGGCGACACAACTTTATGCAAAAAATATAAAAGCCGATCTTTTATTGGGGAATAATGTGCTGGCTCACGTTCCGGACATTGTTGATTTTACCCGCGGTCTTAAAATATTGCTGAATGATAAGGGTGTTGTGACAATGGAGTTTCCTCATCTTGTGCAGCTGATGGAAAACAACCAGTTTGACACCATCTACCACGAGCATTTCTCTTATCTTTCTTTTACTACCGTTACGGAAATATTTAAAGCTGCCGGCCTGGTGATGTTTGATGTGGAAGAAATACCCACGCATGGCGGATCCCTCCGGATATACGCCAAACATGCTGAAGATAATACAAAAGAAATTTCAGCAAACGTGAGTTCGTTGCTGACAAAAGAAAAAACAAAAGGGCTTACAGATATCCAGCACTATCTCGGGTTTCAGCAAGCAGCTATGAAGATCAAAGTTGATTTTCTTGATTTTCTTGTGCAGCAGAAAAAAGAAGGAAAACGTGTAGCTGCTTATGGTGCTGCTGCTAAAGGGAACACCTTGCTGAACTATTGCGGAGTTAAAAGCGATCTTATAGAATTTGTAGTGGATGCTAACCCGCATAAGCAGGATAAATTCCTGCCAGGCAGTCATATTCCGGTTGTAAAAGAAAGCTACCTGAAACAAAACAAACCTGACTATGTTATCATTTTCCCCTGGAATATCAAAGAAGAGGTGATGGCACAGTTATCTTATATCCGTGAATGGGGCGGGAAATTTGTGATAGCTATTCCCGGATTACATATCAGTTGATCATGAAAAAAATTCTGGTAACCGGCGCTACAGGTTTTGTAGGAGATCATGTAATAAGAAGACTTCTATCAAAAGGCTATTCTGTTGTGGCCAGCTCGGCTTCAGCGGAAAAAGCTGCAGCGTACTCCTGGTATGATCTGGTAGAATACAAACCCTTTGATCTCAGGGCGGTTTCCGAAAATGAGAATTACTATTCTTTTTTTACTCAACCCGATGCATTGATCCACCTGGCTTGGGAAGGTTTGCCAAATTATAAATCGGAATTCCATTTGCAGGATAATCTGCCCCGGCATCTTGCTTTTATCAAAAACCTGGTAAAACATGGGTTGAAAGATGTTACCGTTACAGGCACTTGCTTTGAATATGGGCTGCAGGAAGGTTGTTTGTCGGAGGATATGGAGGTTTTACCCGCCAATCCATACGCACAGGCGAAAAATTCGCTGCGCATATCCCTGGAAGAATTTGTGAAGGAAGCCTCTTTTGCCTTGAAATGGGTACGCTTATTCTATATGTACGGGAAAGGGCAAAACCCAAATTCATTACTTTCGCAACTTCAGGCCGCCCTGGAGCGGGGTGATAGCAGTTTTAATATGAGCCCGGGGGATCAATTGAGAGATTACCTGCCGATTGAAAAAGTGGCAGAATACCTGGTGGATATAGCTGCGCAAACTGAAGTAACGGGCATTATTAATTGTTGCAGCGGCAAACCAATCCAGGTTAAACAATTGGTGCAGGATTTCCTGGAAGAGAAAAAAGCATTTATAAAACTGAACCTGGGATATTATCCCTATTCAGATATTGAGCCCAGAAACTTCTGGGGTGATACCACAAAATTGAAAACTATACTTAGATGAGCAACCCAATCGCAGCGTTTGCGCAGTAAACAGCAGATCGTATACAAAGAAATGGTGACAATACCGCTTTGCAGGATGCTGCCCGGTCTTTTAACACGGAATCCAACAAAGCGCAGTACTCTTATAACTTCAAATGGATGGGAAGGCCCATTATTCAATATCCCCAGGATATTCTGGCCATGCAGGAGCTGATCTGGGAGATCAAACCTGATCTTATTATTGAAACGGGAATTGCGCATGGCGGATCACTGATCTTTTATGCGTCCATCCTGGAACTGGTAGGAAAAGGAGAAGTGCTGGGAATTGATATTGATATAAGAGAACATAACCGCAAAGAAATTGAAAGCCATCCCATGTATAAACGGATAACTATGATACAGGGATCTTCCATTGCAGCAGACACTGTTGAAAAAGTAAAGGATTTTGCAAAGGATAAACCAGTGGTGATGGTGGTGCTGGATTCAAATCATACACATGAACATGTATTGGAGGAACTGAAAGCTTATGCTCCGCTTGTGTCGTTGAATTCTTACGTAGTGGTATTTGATACAATCGTTGAATATCTTCCGGAAGATTACCTGCCCGGACATAAAAGACCCTGGGGAGTAGGTGATAATCCACTTACAGCGGTAAAAGAGTTTTTGGCTGCAAACAGCAATTTTGAAACAGATCAATCAGTAAATAACAAACTACTGATCAGTGTTGCCCCGGATGGCTACCTTAAACGCGTTAAATAAACCTGCATGCAGGAGAATATATCTACAGGGCCTTTTGTAAGCTTTTGTTTTACTACGTTCAAGCGGGGAGCTATACTTAAAAGCACGCTTGATAGTATTAAGCTGCAGGGGTATGCTAACTATGAAGTAATTGTATCGGATAATGATCCTGAAGGAAGCGGCAGAACATTTGTAGAAGCAATGGGTGATTCCCGTTTCAAATATTTCTGCAATGGAGAAAACCTGGGCATGAAGCCAAGCTTCAACAAAAGCCTGGAACGCTCCTCCGGTGAATATATCGTAATGATTGCTGATGATGATCCTGTTTATCCTGATATGCTGCAAACCCTGATCAATCTGAAAGAAAAATATCCGGGTTATGGTATGTATATGGGTGGCTGCGACTGGTTTTGTGCAGACAAAGATGTAGCTAAACAATATAAACTGAATGTAGGGACTAACTCCTGCATCTCGAACGAACATGACCTGAACTTTGTACAGGTATTCACCCCTCCCGATTTCATTAAAAACCTGTTCACTTTCCGGATATTTTCCCATTTTCTTTGGTCAACCTGCATGGTTAAAAGGGATATACTCGTAAAGCTTGGCGGAATACCCGATTATGGAACACCCTTCCTGGGTGATTACGCCTATATGAGTGTGTCAAGTACACAGGGTTGTGTTGTACTGAACAGATCACTTGGTTGCCAGACCATTCATAAAGAAAATTTTGGAAGGAATCAGAATGAACAATTACCTGTTCTGACCAGAAATTTCCCAGCCTACCTGGAAAATAAATTATCTTATCTTAAAGAATGGCCGGAAATTAAACCATTGATGGAGCGGTTCTTTGGGTTATGGATTACTGGTCACATGGCTTTCCTGTATCATTATTATAAAAAGAACGGCCTGGATAACAAGAGTTTGCTGCAGGCAGAGAAAGAGGTATTACAGGCAGATTTTGTAAAGAAATACAAAATCAAATACGTATTGAAAAAAAGAACGCCAAAGCTGCACGACTTAATCGTAAAAGTTAAAAAAGCAATTAAGGGATAAAAGGAATAATGGCCAGGTATAGCATTATATTACCGGTAAGAAACGGTGGCAATTATTTGCGTGAATGTGTACAGGGCATTCTTGCTCAAACAGTGCAGGATTTTGAACTATTGGTATTGGAGAATGCAAGCACAGATAATACGATAGAAATCCTGAATTCTTTCAGGGATCAGCGCATCAGCATATTCCCTGCTTCATCTCCATTGTCTATGGAAATGAACTGGCAAAGAGCGGTAGAGCTGCCTAAAAGCGAATTCATGACACTGATAGGCCATGATGATGTGTTGGATAAAGATTATTTAGCCACCATGCAGGCGCTTATTGCACAATACCCCGACGCTTCTTTGTATCAAACTCATTTTCGTTATATTGATTCTTCAGGAAATGAAATAGGGAAGTGCAAGCCAATGGAAGTAGTCCAAAAGCCTGGAAAAGCAGTTAGCAATTTCCTGTGTGATCGTACAGACCTGATGGGAACGGGATTTATGATGCGCAGTAAAGAATATGAAGAAGTGGGTGGGATACCTTTATATCCCAATCTTCTGTTTGCTGATATGGAATTGTGGATACAACTAAGCCGTAAAAGGTATATGGCCGTGAGTCAGCAGGAATGCTTCTCTTACCGTAAGCACCCGGCAGCAACCACTTCATCTTCTTCCGATTTGCGGTTTATACAGGCATTCGATCAGCTTGTTACCTTTCTCCGTAAATTGAAAAATGAGGACGCAAAGCTTGCGCCTGTGATCAGCAACGATGGGATAGAACTATTAAGGCAATACTGCCAGGGGATTACCCATAAAATACTGCGTACCCCGAAAGCAAAAAGGGAAACGCCATCTGTAGCTGAAGTGATAGATAAATTCAGGGAATATGGAAAAGAATTATGTGAAGGAAGGTTTGAACCATTGAATTATCCAAAAATAAAAGCTGGCCGATTGATTGACAGCAATAGTATTTTTCATACAGGGTTCTTACTTTTCAAGAAAATGTATAATAAACCGTTCCTGAAAACCCGTTAGTATCAGATACCGGCTACAGTAACACAAAGCATGATTGATTACTCCATCATAATCGTCAACTATAAAACCCCGCAACTTCTTTTAGATTGCCTCCATTCCATTTATTCCTCCCCGGGAGCAGCCCGCAGTGAGATCATTGTAGTGGACAATGATTCACAGGATAACAGTCAGCAACTGGTACTATCAGCTTTTCCTGCTGTTCGATGGATACAAATGGGATACAACAGCGGTTTTGCCAGGGCCAACAATGAAGGCATCCGGCAGGCAAAAGGAGAGGTGGTGCTGCTACTGAATTCCGATACATTGAATGAAGGAGATGCTATTGACAACTGTTACCAGCGTTTTCATGCAAGTGAATATGTGGCTTGTGGCGTGCAATTACTGAACCGTGACAGGAGCCCGCAGATCTCAGGCAATTATTTTATGAAAGGTGGGTTGAACCACCTGATGGCATTGCCATATACCGGCAGATTGATCCGCTGGCTGGGGCTGCAATTGAAAGTAAAAAAGACCAATGTGCCAGAGGCAAAAGGAGAAGTGGAAGTGGATTGGGTGAATGGCGCTTTCCTGATGGTGAAACGGTCTGCGATCAACACTGCAGGTATGCTGGATGAAGATTTCTTTCTTTATTCCGAAGAGATTGAATGGTGCAGCCGCTTGCGTAAACAGGGTCCTTTATGTATTTATGGTGATCTTCATGTGGTGCATCTCGAAGGCTCTTCTGCCAACAAGGCTTTTGGATCGGAAGGAAAGGGATACGCCAGTTTTATTGACAGGAAAGGATTGCAGATCATGGTCTCCGGTTTGCTGCGGATAAGAAAGCAGTTTGGAGTGGGGTGGTTCTTATTCCATCTTGCAGGATATTTGTTTACCATACCCGTTTACCTGGTAATGGTATTGCTGCGGAATATTTCATTTCAAAAGGAGAGTGGTAAGGAATGGAAAATGTGGTGGGGATATACAAAGAATACAGTGACGCTGCTGAAATATTTCTTTCTGATATTATTAAACAGGCCGCACTTCTATAAAGTGCTTTAATACCATAATCTTGCTCTCACTTTTTTAAGATAGGTCAATGCCTCTTTCCCTACAGGATTTCTTTTTTCTGTGAACCCGGCGCTTAATGCTTTTCCCCAGGCGTTGAAATAAGTTCCCCAGTGACCGCCTGCTTTTTTCAAATATTCCCAGCTCCAGCCAAACATCGTGGTGAGATAATAAATAAAGGGTAAATACCGCCGGGCCACTTTGCTTTTGTTTACCCATTGCGAAGCCAGCTTCTGGTAATTGGGCTGTCTTCCTTTGGGCGATTCTTTATGTTCAAAAGTGACAGCATTGTCATAACCCAGCGTATACCCGGCTTTGATGATGCGATAGGAGAGATCGTATTCCTCCATGCCATAAAAAAAATCTTCCGGGTATAACCCTGTTTTTGCCAGCACTTCTTTTTTCAAAACATGCGAGCAGCCGGTGAAATAGGAAGTGAGAAAAACCGGTTTATCCTTATACTCATCAAAGCGTTTATGAGGAAGTGCAGTTTGCTGTTGTTCTTTGGTTTCATAATAAATGACACGGAAAGTGATAATGCCGGTATTGGATTGCTGAAAAAAATCTTTTTTGAATACACCGGAAATTTTGGGAAGACTGTCTGTTGCATGAAAAACAATATCATCATCCAGCACCAGCAATAACTCGCCGCTGGCCATGGCCATCAGTTTATTCCTTCCGCGTGATACTCCCAGGTTTTCTGTGGAAAGTATATAGTTTATTTTCAGATCAGGATTCTGAGCAATAAAGCTTTCTACCTTATTGTAAGAAACCGTACTGGCATTGTTCAATATCAGCACCTCTTTCAGTGGAGTGATATCTGTTTCCTTCCGCAGGCTTTGCAGCAGGTCCAGCAGATCATCGGGGCGGTTATAGGTGATGATTATAAGTGACAGTACTTCATTCATGCGCTTGCAAGTTATGAATAAGCGGTTGCAGGATGCGGTCCCAGTCAAAATAAGCAAAAAAAGAATCAGGTGTTGATTCTTTATGGCCCGCTGCCTGTATGATAAGCGATGCAAAATTATCCCAATTGCCGTTTACTGCTATATTCAGTTTGGAGCCGCATTCATTTACTGGCATTCCTGTAGCCTGGGACGAAAAGCAGACCGTATTG
>CBHEUU010000141.1:0-8932 GCA_965990355.1 uncultured Chitinophagaceae bacterium | reverse complement strand
GTTTCGCAGATAAAAGGATTCTCCGGTCTGGTCATAACTCCGGCCGGGCAAGCAATGAGGCAGGGTAGTACAGTTTGTTTTAGCTCCAAATGAAAGGCTTTACCGTTCAGTATCTGGTTCTTATTAAAGTTAACACTTCTCCTGATTACCGCCAATAGGTGTTATGCCTTAAATGGAGTATCTATTAAATGATCCGATTGGGGTATTCTTTTCCGCTGTCGAATCATTTCCTGATAAAAGAATAGTTGTATATTAGGATTACTCATCGCCCCTTTCTTTAACATCATCACTGAATATCCCCGGAAAACCTTTATTGGAACTGCCTGATAAAAAGTAGCACACTTATTTACTGGTCAAAAATGTTTGTTGCGGTTTTAATGCAACTTAACTATACCTATTTGTGTGGAATGATTTGTCGCGAAAACAAAAGGGGATATCGCAGGTGGGCGATGTCCCTTTTTATTTTTTTATCCCGGCAGACTCTTTAATTCCTGTAAATAGCGATTTCCAGGAGAGATGAAAGATTGAACGATGCTTATCGCGTATGAAATTGACATGCGCTACCCTTACCTCATCTTTCTTTCCTGATGGATTGGCATTCTTTATGGCAATATTAGCGGCAAAGCTGGCCAGTTTTTTCTTTTCCAGCTTCCTGGTCTCTTCATCCTTTTGAAGAAGGGATACTTTCAAATCTTTATACAGCAATCTCACATCACCCGTCATACTGGAGTTGCTACCTGCAAGGTTGAAAGAAAGTCCATTGATCATTCCGTTTTCAATCCGTGCCGGTCCCATAGGAACCGACAGCGCATTCACCTGGGTAGCATCCATTGCGCCGAGATTCCCGACAATATCAAACCGTCCATTAGGATTAAACAGGTAGAATTTCCAGGTTACGCGAAGCGGTGCTTTATTCAGGAATCGTGTGCTGACATCAACCGTCAGCATATTATTGGAAGCTGCTGCGTCCTGCCGGTTGGTCAGGTTAGTGATCACTGTATGCGCATTATAAAACTGCACTTTACCTGCCTGCCTGGAAATAACAGCTCTTTCTTTGTATTCAATAAAAGCATTGGCGAGAATAATTTTTTTTAGCTGAAACGGTACAGGGATTTTTAAAAGCGATTGATGTGGGAATAATTTTACCGGCCCTCTTATCCCTCTTTTATAACCAAGATCACGATAGATTTTTAAAGAAGCCGTTTTCACTTTTATGGTGTCTGCAAAAATCTCTTCGTTGAACAGCGCAGGAAAATCCATATTGCTGATGGTTATTCCTTTGATGGAAAAATCAAACCGGTCTTCCTGCCGCGGCAGACTTCTGATAAATGCATCTTCCGGTAATAGCGGATCAATATGAAAGCGGCCGATATAAACCTGCTTGCTTACTGAATTGAGATGCACGCTGTCAATTCCAAACGAATAAGGCTTTTCGCTCGATTTCCAGGAGACACCGGAAGATAGAATGTCTATCTCTTTTGCAAACAATAACCGGGTCGTATCTGCCCAGGCACTGCTATCCACTTTCACATCCTGCAGCCGGACGGAAGTATGCTTCAGTTCCACTTTTGCTTTCCCTGTTTTGATATCGCGTGTGGTAATAGTTGCATTGCTGATCATCAGCGTATCGATCTTTATCAGATTGAGATTGCCGAGTATCTGTTCATATACCTCTTTGGTAGGTACATTGCGTGCCGAATCCCTGCCGGAGTAAGTGTAAATGATATCAATAACAGGATTGATGATCTGCAAGTTTTTCCCCACTATTTCTTTACTCAATAAAGCCCGGGGTGTTTTTACCCCTGAAATAATGATAGAAGGAATATGGATCCTTAACAGGGTGGGTGGGGCACTGCCATTTTCCTGCAAGGCCTCGTATTTCGCGTTATTATATTGAAGGGAAAAATTAGTAACAACAAGATCGCCGGCCACTTCATCCATGGTCAGCTCATCATAATGCACCTCGTAAAGTCCTTTGCTTTTTTCATGGACAGCATCTTCCAGTTTATTGCGGACGATCTGCTTCCGGTAAAAACCCCAGTAAGCGACTGCTCCTGCGCTGATACCCAACAGGCCAATAATAATACCAAAAAAGATGATCCTCCCCTTTGGCGTAGAAGTTGCCTTATTGATTTTTTTTGTGATGATCTGCATATCCGTTTAAGACAATTTCTGTTCCAGTGTTCCGGAAAGCCGGATTGCAAAAATTCATAACTTAGTATTACTATGCCTACATTCAACGACCGGATCAGACAAGTACTCCTTTTATTGATCATTATTTTACTGGCTTATCTTGTTATTATTGAATTGCATGTTTTTCTCCCGGGATTGCTCGGCGCTCTCACCCTGTATATCCTTAGCCGGGCCAATTATTTCCAGTTGATCTATAACCGCAAATGGAAAAAAGGATGGGCCGCAGGTTTATTCATCATATACTATCTGTTCCTTCTTGGCCTGCCAATTTACCTGGCTATTACACTGATCAGTCCCAAGATCAATGCATTTCTTGAAGATCCTAATTCCATGGTCCAGGCAGCCAAACACTCAATTGACACCATACAGCAAAAAATAGGTTTCACCATCGTTTCGGAAACAACCCTTACCAATTCATTAAGCAGGCTTACTGCGTTTATTCCCGGCGTATTGAACAGCACGGCCAACCTGATCAGCAATCTCGCCATCATGCTTTTTATTTTATACAATATGCTGGTGAATGGAAGGGAGATTGAAAGGCTGCTGAACCAGCTTATTCCATTGAAGCAGGAAAATATCAATATGCTGGCTGCTGAAACAAAAAAAATGGTGCGTGCAAATGCACTTGGCATTCCATTGATCTCCATTATCCAGGGATTGATAGCCACGCTTGGTTATTTTATTTTCGGTGTAAAAGAATGGGGATTATGGGGATTTCTTACCGGCGCTTTTGCTTTTTTTCCTGTGGTAGGTACTATGATAGTGTGGGTGCCGATGGTGATATATATGTTTGCCATAGGTGATACCTGGAACGCAACCGGCCTTACATTATACAGTGCTATTGTAACCGGCAATGTGGACTATATAGCGAGGATCACTTTATTGAAAAGAATGGGGGATGTACACCCCGTGATCACCATCCTTGGTGTGATCGTTGGACTTGGATTGTTTGGATTTATCGGGCTAATATTCGGTCCTTTATTGATCAGTTATATCATTGTTCTTTTCAAGATATACATGAACGAATTTGTGAACAAGGGAGCAGTTGGAGTAGTTGAAAACAAAAAAGAAACGGAAGAAAAAAAAGAAGAACAACAATAATGTAAAAGAGCCTGTCTATATAAAAATAGACAGGCTCTTTTATTAATAATAACGTCTTGTTAGTTCCTGTTCAGTTTAGACAGCAAGCGCAATATTTCCAGGTACAACCATACCAGTGTAACCAGCAAACCGAATGCACTGTACCATTCCATGTATTTTGCAGCTCTCAATTCCACACCTTTTTCAATAGTATCGAAATTGAGCAAGAGGTTCATCGCAGCCAAACCCACTACCAGGATAGAAAAACCAATTCCCAGTGGAGTGGCAGCATTGGTGAAAGAACCGATCGGAGATCCCATTGCCAGGTAAGTGATCCATTGTACAAGATAGAATATAGCCAGTGCCGCAGTTGCGATCGTTATGATCATACGGAATCTGCCTGTCACTTTAATAATGCGGTAGCGATAGATCAGGAACATCACCAGTGTTACCAGTAATGTAAGTGCTACAGCCTGCATCGGCAGTCCGGGATATGCATAATCATACATCGCGGAAATGGTACCAACAAAAAGACCTTCCATGATAGCATAAGCCGGTGCGATATAAGGAGACCATTGCTTTTTAAATGCCATTACCAGTGCAAGGGCCAAACCGCCAAATACGCCGATCAGCAGCATTGGCATAGGGTCAGCGCCTTTGTTGAACTGGTTCCAGGAAAAGATAGTGGAACCCGCCATCATCAATAACAGGAAGCCCAGTTTGTTCAGGGTCCCATTGATTGTCATTTCCTGTCCGGTACTAATTCCCTGGAAAATAGTGCCTTCATACGATTTTTCCTGCAGGGCTGGATTACTTGATTTGAATAATGCCATAGTGGTTTATTTTCAGCCAAATTAGATAAAAAACTCGAATTTTCTAAGCCGCTTAACTGGTTGTTTACGCCCGGAGTGCCTTGACTTCCGACTCCAGGCTAACGACTCGCGACTAGTATTGCCATCTCACAAATGCTTCCATTGCAGCATAATGCGTTAATCCCAGGTCTGCATAGATCTTTGCCGTAGCCGCATTCCGCGCTTCGGCACGCTGCCAGAATTCGCGGGAATCGCTCCCCTGGAAGGGTACCATATCTTTTTGGGATTGATGGATAAAGATGCCAAATCGCTTGCTCATCACCTGGTCAGGACTCATCGGAATGGCCATTTCGATTTCTTCAATATTCCATTCCTGCCATGCGCCTTTATACAGCCATAGCCAGCAGTCTTTTATCCATTCATCACCGGCAGCTTTGATCCGTCTCAGGGCTTCCAGCACCACGTTGAAGCAAACCAGGTGAGTGCCATGCGGATCGGCAAAATCACCAGCGCAGTATACCTGGTGCGGCTTTATTTTTCGAAGCAATTCTATGGTGATGAGGACATCTTCTTCGCCCATGGGATTTTTTTCTATAGTACCTGTCTCATAGAATGGAAGATTCATGAAGTGGATATTCTCATCCGGTATACCCACATAGCGGCAGGTCGCTCTTGCCTCACAACGGCGGATCAGCCCTTTGATGCTGCGGATGGTCGGCGTATCCACCTGGTTAGATTTTTTTGTAGCAATAAACTTGCGGGCATCATTCAGTATCTGCCCGGACGTGCGGGTATCTATACCAACGATCTCTTCAAACCCTACTGCAAAATCAAGGAAACGGGTTACAAACTCGTCCGTTACAGCAATATTGCCGGAGGTCTGATAGCCTACATGCACATCATGACCCTGGTCGTGCAGCCGCTGGAAAGTGCCGCCCATACTGATGATATCATCGTCAGGGTGAGGAGAGAAAATGATCACCCGTTTAGGATAGGGTTTGGAGCGTTCCGGGTGAGCAGGGATCACTGCATTGGGCTTACCACCAGGCCAGCCGGTAATAGAATCCCGCAACATATAATATACCTGGAGATTGATCTCATAAGCATCTCCTTTTTCGACCAGGAGATCACTTAGACCGTATTCATTGTAATCGCTGTTAGTCAGACTTAAAACCGGTTTTTTCAATTTCAGTGCCATGTTCACCACTGCTTTTTTGATCATCAGGGGCGTCCATTCGCAGTCGCCCGTAAGCCAGGGGGTCTTATTCCGGGTCAGTTCAGCTGCAGCGGCTGTATCCACAAAAAATGTCACATCATCATGACTTTGCAGGAGGGAAGCTGGTACATGTTCAGTATCATCCTCTTCAACGGCCTGTTTGATTACCGGGGCTTTGGCTGGTCCCCAGGCCAGGAGAATTATCCTTTTTGCTTTTAGTATAGTACCAATTCCCATGGTAAGAGCCAGTCTCGGTACCTGTGAAATATTCGCGAACTCATACGAATTGGCTATCCTGGTAGAATTATCCAGGGTGATCAGCCTGGTACGGGAATAAATACCGGAACCAGGTTCATTAAATCCAATATGACCATTATTTCCTATGCCAAGTATCTGGAGGTCGATGCCACCGGCTGCTTCAATTTTTTTCTCGTATTGCAGGCAATGGGATTTGATCTCTTCTTTTTTGATCTCACCATTGGGAATATGAATATTTTCAGGTTTTATATCCACATGATCAAACAGGTTATTCTTCATAAAGCGGTTATAGCTTTGTAAAGCATCTGTTTCAATTGGATAATACTCATCAAGGTTAAACGTGACAACATTTTTAAAACTCAGGCCTTCTTCTTTATGCATTCTTACGAGTTCAGCATAAAGGGTTTTGGGTGTAGAGCCAGTTGCGAGTCCTAATACACAGGGTTGTTTTTGCTCTTGTTTAGCCCTGATTAACGCAGCAATTTCCCTGGCCACTGCCAGTGAACCCTGTTTGGGATCTGGAAATATTTTAACGGGTATTTTTTCGAAACTGTCAGAGAGATCAATCGCAGCCAATTTTTTTGCCATAAGGGTTATTTTCCTGTCTAAAAGAGTGCTCAAAGATATTAAAATGTAACTATCCATCTCCCTAACAAGCGTTATGATTAGGAGCTAAAAAGGATATTTCTGCCTGCATAAACCCGCAACCAGCCTGATCTTACATATATAAAATGTTACTCTTGATTTACAGGATCCATCCAACAAAACTCAGCAAAGACTTTTTCAATGCTTTTATCGACTGGCTCATCAGGTTTCTTGCCACCTGGTAATTGATGTTCATGATCTCGCTGATCTCTTCATAAGAAAGTTCCTGGTATACTTTGAGATAAATGATTTCCCGCTGGCGGTTGGATAATCCCTGCAGGGCATTGATGATACGTTGCTTTTTGGCAAGGTCTTCCTGTTGTTCTATCATGAAATTATCATGGCTTACTTCAAAAAGCATTTCATCAGGCTGTTCATCGGGGATCTGTTTGGTGAGAGGAAGACGTTGCTTTTTATATATTTTATACTTTAAGGCTTTTAATAAATAAGCCTGCACTGATTGTATATCAGGTTTCGATTTGCTTTGCCAGATCTCAGCGAAGAGGTCCTGTATGCAATCTTCCAGCAGGCTTCTGTCTCCACATATCTTACTTCCGTATCTTAGTAATAACGGGTAGTATGCTGAAAAAAGCTGACCAAGGGCATCGCGATCCCCATTCTTCAGCAAATGCCAAAGCATAATATGCGGGTGTTCAGTTCGCAAACGTGATCAGGTAGATTTTCTGCAAAATAGGGTTTAATATCATTTTCCGGATAGTTGTTTTTTTAGAGGTTTCCCGCAAAGAAGAAAAAGTTTGGCTCCCGGTAGGAAACCTACACCATTCAGTAAAAAAGTTTTAAAAACATCATTACAAACCCAATTCTCCCGGCACCCAGACTAATTGAATACAAAACCAACATAATGATCAAGAATTTTCAACAGGTGGAAGACGTGATAGGAGACGAGGATTTTCAGGCGTGGTTTGCCGGGCAACCTAACCCCGGCTGGGAAGAATGGCTGGCTGCGAATCCGTCACAGGCGCCACTGGTGAAGCAAGCTGTTGCTTTTATGAATGATATTAAAGTGAAAGAATTATCCGTGCCGCAGGAAGAGACCGCCAAAGCATATCAGCAGTTGACTGAAAGGCTTGACAGGGAGAGCCAGGGATCAACACCGGTAATATCTATAAAACGTCAGCGCATAAAACGCTGGATGAGTGTTGCTGCAGCTGTGCTATTACTGGCAGCAGGTTTCTCCATCTGGAAGTACACACAACCCGCTGATCCATCCCTTGGGACTGCCTACGGACAGATATCCACTCATAAACTGCCCGACGGCTCTATCATGATGCTGAATGCAAACAGTTGCGCTACCCTGGGAAAAGACTGGAAAGAAGGCAATGACCGTGAAGTATGGCTGAATAGCGGTGAGGCATTTTTTCATGTAAAGAAAACACCACAGAAAAACCGTTTCGTAGTACATACCAATGACCTGGATGTAATTGTTACAGGTACACAATTCAATGTATTAACGAGAGACAACAAGACAAGTGTACTACTGACCGAAGGAAGCGTAACCATCCGCACACCTGCAGGAGAAGAGATCAAAATGGTGCCTGGTGATTTTGTAGAGATCGATCACAAGAACCTCGAGAAAAAGAAAGCCAACGAAGAAAGTATACTGGCATGGAAAGACAACCGGATTATTTTCGACAATACACCCATTGCTGAAGCTGCACGCATGATCCAGGAACATTATGGAATGAAAGTGATCATTGCTGACTCTTCACTGAATGGAAAAACACTGAATGGCATGATGCCAAATGATAATCTTGAGATACTACTACGTTCCATAGAAGCAACCAATGAGTTCAAGATCACCCGGAAGGACACCGAGATTTTGATTTCAATGCCCTGACACAGATCAAGTGAATCAGCTAATGGCGCGGATTAGCTGGTTCAGGATCATGGGATAACGATTGCAAGAATTGCTAACATTAAAACTGCAAAAATGAGATATTCAAAACCCTTTTATCAACTGCTGGGGTGTTTGATAAGCGCCCAGCTATTGTCCTGCATAGACGGTTCTGCGCAACAAAGCGGGATCATTTATGCTGCCAATAGCCGAAAAGACCTGGCCGGGTATCCGCAGCAACAAAGGCCGGAAGATTCCAACGAAAAGAAAACCCTCTTTAATGTATTAAAAGACCTTAATAAAAAGAAAGGCACTTACTTCCTTTTTTCAGAACAAAGTCTGGGCAGCAAACTGGTCAATACTGTAAAAGACCATAGCCTGTCTGTTGAAAAGATCCTGGATGAAATATTAAAGAACACAGGATTGAAATACACGAAAGTATCTGACAACACTTTCGTAATCTTAAAAGACAAGGAAAAGATCAACAACGACAAATTACAGCAACTGAATTTTAATGATGATGCACCGGCCATTCAAAAAACAAATGTATTCGATCCCATTACAGGGAGGATTACCGACGACAAAGGCGCCCCTTTGGTAGGTGTGAGCATTTCACTCAGGGGCACCAACAAAGGAACAACGACCAATTACAATGGCGAATTCAGCATTGATGCAAAAAAAGGCGATGTATTGATGATCACTTATGTTGGCTTTGCAGAACAAGCGATCACGATCGGAGATACCGACAAACTGAATATCGCCTTATCTCCCGGAGGCCAGCAACTCACTGAAGTGGTAGTGACTGCGCTGGGCATTAAAAAAGAACGCAAGGCACTTGGTTATTCAGTAACTGAAGTAAAAGGAAGTGATCTT
>CBHEUU010000140.1:0-8944 GCA_965990355.1 uncultured Chitinophagaceae bacterium | reverse complement strand
GTATATGAAATTAAGGTCATGGATAGTAAGCACTACCTTAATGCGACGGTTGCGTTTTGGAACATA
Source organism: uncultured Chitinophagaceae bacterium (assembly GCA_965990355.1). Classification (GTDB taxonomy): domain Bacteria; phylum Bacteroidota; class Bacteroidia; order Chitinophagales; family Chitinophagaceae; genus Terrimonas_A. The sequence continues at coordinate 8,878 of CBHEUU010000140.1, read as the reverse complement.
TGCTGAACTCTGGTATGTGCAATGCCATATATCAAATCCTTTTAAGGGTGGCATGTAGAACTTCTGCAATGAATGTTGCGTGATATATTGAGTAGCCTTACCAAATTTTCCATGTATTTGCTGCGGAGCAAAGAAATTGATCTCTTCTCTTCGGGGATCTGTCTGCATTTGCAGATGCTGGCCCAGGTTGAGATTGTAATGATAAAGACCAGTATTGAAATACTTCATTCGTTCACAATCGAACACAATTCGCTGCAACATATACAAGATAGTTGGATGAGTAAAAATTAATGGAGTCCGGTTGCAAGCATGGTATGAACTCCTTACAAAATCCATACCGTATAATAAATACGGATCAGTGAATTCATGGCTGACAATGGAGTCACATGTATCGTTGCGTCATCAACATAAAAAAAATAAATAGTCATAAAGAATTTAAAAAAATGGTTTGTTAAAATAAAAGTGGCAGGAAATATGATGAGTTTTGCTGCCATTGAGTGAATCCATTTTTTATGAACGAAGTAATACTTGATTGCGATTTAATGCGCTTTCCCAATTCCGGACTATATTATTACTGCTTGAACCTGGGTAACCATGTTCAGGAACATGTGGCAGAACATCCTGATATAAAAATCAGGCATTATATACCACGGACTGAAATAAATGCATTTAAGCAGAAAAACAACAATATCATTGAACGGTCATACCACAGGTATTACAAGCCATTTTTGAATCAATGCAGGATATGGCATGCGCCTTTTCAATCGGGACGCATTCTTCCCGACAGGAAAAAATATCCTCATATCAAAGTCCTCTTAACGATACATGACCTTAATTCGCTACATGAAGGCAAGCCATTGAAAGAGCAGCAAAAAAGTATTGCACACACGCAATCCCTGATTGATAAAAGCGATGCGATCGTATGTATTTCTGAGTTCTGCAAGAGTGATGTGCTGAAGAATTGTGATATTGGCAACAGGCCGCTCTATGTTATCCACAATGGAACACATCGTGTGCCTGCTCCGCGCCCACCGCTTTGGTCCTGCCGTCCATCGGGACCTTTCATGTTTGGAATGGGATATGTGAACCGAAAAAAGAACTATCATGTATTGCTTTCACTGGTAAAAGACAGCGAAATGGACCTGGTGATTGCCGGCAGGTTGGATGAGAGCGATTATGTTGAATCGATCCGCAGGGGAGCAATTGCCATGGGTATTGATCACCGTGTACATTTACCTGGCCCGATATCTGAAGAAGAGAAAGCGTGGTATCTGCGGAACTGTACGGCTTTTGTACATCCGTCCCTGGCTGAAGGTTTTGGCTCTCCAGTAGTGGAAGCGATGCAATTTGGAAAACCTTTATTCCTTTCCAACAGAACATCACTGCCAGAAGTTGGTGGTGATGTTGCTTTTTATTTCTCTTCTTTTGAAAGAGAATACATGCGCAAGATTTTTCACGAAGGTATGCAACGATATAAACGGGAGAATATGTCAACTGCCGTGATCAACAGAAGCAAACTGTTTGATTGGCAAAAGAACACAAGAAAATATCTCGAAGTGTATCAAACCCTATTATAATTATCACTATGTGGAATGAAACTACAACACCAGTGGAAACACGCGAATGGAACACCTCTCTCGTATTCGACGCAGGAAGGCGAAGGTCTGAACTTTGTAAAGCGAAAGACTGGCAAACTGATTGGTATAAACGGTGGGCCTCGGAAATAAATGAAATTCCCCGCTTTCACAGAAAGCAATGGGAGTACACTTATATACTTCAATCACTTTGGGAAAGAGGCTGCATTGCTAAGGGTCGCAAAGGATTGGTGTTTGCCGTAGGCTCAGAGCCTCTGCCTTCTGTGATGGCCAATTATGGTTGTGATATCACTGCCACTGATATCTTCCCGGAAGAAGGAAAAGAAAAAGGGTGGGAGAATGGCGACCAGCTTTGTTTCGGACTTGAATCACTCAACAAACGCGGGCTCACAGATGATAACACCTTACGTGAGCATGTACAATACCGCCCCGTTGATATGAACAGTATTCCCTCCAGCTTAAGGGATTTTGATTTCACCTGGTCCAGTTGTTCGTTTGAACATCTCGGAAGCATTGAAAAAGGATTGGATTTTCTTAGCAATCAACTAAGCACATTAAAACCTGGCGGATGGGCAGTACATACTACCGAGTTCAATGTTTCTTCCAATGAAAAGACACTCGATACCGGCAACACGGTGATCTTCCGTATGCGTGATTTGGAGAAACTGGCCGAGCAATTACGTGCTGAAGGACATTTTGTAGAAGAGCTTGATTACTCCATGGGTGGCCTTCCCGAAGATTTTATGGTTGATATATACCCGTACAAACAGGATGTGCACCTGAAACTTCAGTTGAACGAATACGTGGCTACGTCTATCGGGATTATTATAAGAAAGAAGAAGGAAAGGAAAACGTTCGGACTGTTCTAAATGATGTGGGATACGAGATGCCCGATAAATAGGGTCTTTTCAATTGTCACCCCGGACCAGGTTCAGTAAACGTTCAAGTTTAAAAAAAATAAGATCCGGGGTCTCCCAGCGCTGCACTTGTTTCAAATCAATAAGTCTTACTGCTTAGAAAATACTGCAGACATGAGAGACCCCGGATCTTAGTGAACTACAGTTGCTAGCTAACTAAACCTGGTCCGGGGTGACAATTGAAAAGGTCCTATTTATTAAGTATATCGTATCCTGGATCACTTAAGATCAAGCTTTATTTGAAGTTCGTCAAACTGCTTCTCATCAATTGTTGCAGGAGCGTCCAGCATTACATCACGGCCACTGTTGTTTTTAGGGAAGGCGATGAAGTCGCGGATGCTTTCACTGCCGCCAAGAATGGCGCAGAGGCGATCAAAGCCAAAGGCGATACCACCATGCGGAGGAGCGCCATATTCAAATGCTCCTAACAGGAAGCCGAATTTATGCAGTTGTTCTTCTTTATCCATTCCTAATGCCTCAAACATTTTTTCCTGCAATTCGCGCTGATAGATACGGATAGACCCACCACCGATCTCATTTCCGTTTAATACCATATCATAAGCATTCGCTTTGATATTGGCATAAGGGTGTTTGAGATATTCTGCTGCATTACTGATCGCCGGGTTGTTGGAGATCATGGTATCAATATCTGAAGGCTTGGGTGAAGTAAATGGATGGTGACGGGCTACCCAGCGGTTTCCTTCTTCATCGTATTCGAACAAAGGAAAGTCAAGCACCCACAATAATTTAAATTCATTGTCTTTACGCAGGCCGAGGCGTCTGCCCATTTCAAGCCGAAGTTCGCTGATGGCTTTACGGGTCCTTTCTTCATTGCCTGCAAGGATCAATACGAGATCGCCTGATTGTGCACCTGCAGCATTAGCAATTGCTTTCAGTTGCTCTTCAGTATAAAACTTATCTACGCTGCTTTTGTATGTACGATCTGTTTTGTCTTTGATAAACACCAATCCCTTCATGCCTATCTGGGGACGTTTCAGCCATTCAGTCAGTTCATCTGTTTGTTTGCGGCTGTATTCGCTGCAGCCAGGCACCGCAATGGCAAGCACTGTTTCTGCTTCATCAAACACTTTGAAGCTGGCACCATCGATCAGCGCGGAATTATCCTGTTTGTTTATATAAACCGAAGAAGGCTTTTTGAGGTTGAGCAATGACATGCCAAAACGGATATCGGGTTTGTCATTTCCATATTGCCACATTGCATCTTCCCATGTCATGCGCTGCACTGTTTCAGTATAATCTATACCCTTTACTTCTTTGAAGATGGATTTGATCATGCCTTCAAACATTACAAGAATATCTTCCTGCTCCACAAAAGCCATTTCACAGTCAATTTGTGTGAACTCCGGTTGACGGTCTGCGCGAAGATCTTCATCCCTGAAACATTTTACGATCTGGTAATACCGGTCGTACCCGCTCACCATAAGCAACTGCTTGAATGTTTGTGGTGACTGGGGCAATGCATAAAACTGTCCGGGGTTCATGCGTGAAGGCACTACGAAGTCGCGCGCACCTTCCGGCGTTGATTTGATGAGAAATGGCGTTTCAATATCCATGAAACCTTTGCTATGGAGATAATTCCTGGCAGCACGGTTCACAGCATAGCGCAGTTCCAGGTTCTTCTTGACTGCATTCCTGCGCAGGTCAAGATAACGGTATTTCATGCGCAGGTCATCACCACCATCCGTTTCATCCTGGATGGTGAAGGGGGGAACTGCGGATTTATTTAAGATCTTGAAAGAAGTAATAATGATTTCGATATCACCGGTAGGCAACTGGGGGTTTTTATTGGTCCTTTCCTGTACAGTGCCGGTAGCCTGCATCACAAATTCCCGTCCTAAGGGATTTTCTTCCAGTTGCTTATTCAGTTCCTCGCCAAATAAAAGCTGAGTAATGCCATAGCGGTCGCGGAGGTCAATAAAAGTGATAGCTCCGAACTTACGGACGGTTTGCACCCAGCCGGCAAGGGTTATTTGTTTGGAAACATCGCTGATTCTTAATTCGCCACAGGTATTCGTTCTGTACATATATATGGTATAACGCTTAGAAGTTGAAAACGCCCGTTGCCGGGCTTTTAATGGCCGCAAAGATAAGAAAGCCAACCATTTTGAGGGAAGGAGGGCTCAAATTTAACCCTCCGCTGCCTGGTTGTCGATAAAATCCCGGATAATAAGCGCTTTCGGCAATCTTGAGGAGGAAAAGCCGTTATTTAACAAACCCGGTAAATTGCCGGGCACCTTGCTGGCTGGTTTGCCTGCATCGTAGATTTACGGATGTGAAATACTGCGGGGCACTTGCATATAACACGTTCGTGGATTACATTTATGGATCAACCGTACGCTATTATGCAATCATTCCTGCGAAAGCTGAATAAGTTATTTGCGCGTGTACCATCCACGGTATCAGCCACTCCGGCTGAGGAAGCGGAGGTTGATGAAACCACTTTCAATCATTATTCCTTTATCATCGGCAGTGTTTTCTCTTACTTCAATGATCTTCCCCCTGAATCAAAAAAGAAATTTGTAAAGCGGGTGCACCAGTTCAGGTTGCAGAAGCGATTTCACTATATCGGATTGGAGAATAATGAAGACACGGCGATACTGGTGAGCTCTTCTGCAATACAGGTAACATTTGGTTTAAAGAATTATCATCTTTCTTATTTCAAAGACATTTATATACTGGCAGATGCTTATCACATGGACAATGATGATGAATTGTATATCGGGCACGTAGCGCCTGATGGCATTTATCTTTCCTGGAAGCATTTTCTGTATGGTTACTCCTATAAGAGTAAACATGATAATATCAATGTTGCCGTGCATGAAATGGCGCATGCTTTATTACACAATAATTTCTTCGCGCAGTATGGGGCCGATCTTCATTTCCGGCTCAATTATGAAAAATTTTCTACCAGCACGGGACAGATACTGGCAGACGTGATCACCCGCCGCCGCAGTTATCTGCGCAGCTATGCATTCAGTAACATGCATGAGTTCTGGGCAGTAAGTGTAGAAGCATTTTTTGAAAATCCTTCCGGCCTGAAACAAAACATGCCTGATCTGTATGATGCTTTGTGCAGGGTGCTTAACCAGGACCCGGGAACAAAGGAAAAACTGTTTAGCTAGTCCGGCTAAGTATCTTCTCAAACCGCCTTACATCAGCATCTTTCGCTACCGGTAGATCATACAAAAGATAATCGGTCAATTGCTTTGCAAAAAATGGTGCTAAAGAACAGCCTTTGGTTCCCATTCCATTTAATATCCCCACTGAAGGATGCAAAGGATGCAGACCGGCAAATGGTCTTCGCTCCAATGTGGCTGGTCGTAAACCGGAACGGTGTGCAACAATTTTAAAGGGAGCTTTCAACCACTCTTTCAATACTCTTTCTGTATTCTCCCGGAATATGGTAGTTGGTCCGGGGTCATCAAAATCCCATACATAGCTGGCGCCAACCCAGAAAAGATCTTTTTCCGGAAGGGGTACCAGCATCATGGATTTCTTATAAATGTTATGCTCGGGCAGTCCGGGTATTTCTACAATCAAGGCTTCTCCTTTATTGGGTGCAAAGGGAAGTTGTTTGAAATAAGGGTTACTGAAACTTGCAGGCCCGTCGCAGAAAATGATCTTACCGGCTGTGATGTCTTTATACTGAATATGGTCGGGCAATACTTTTAATGAGGCGATATCAAAATATTCTTCCCGTAAAAAATTTGCTGCATTCAATATTTTACGCCAGGCAGGTAAGAGATTATCAAGATGTGCAGTGTACACTGGCCTTATCTCGCCACAGCCAAATTCATAATTAAAAAAAGTATTGAAATGATTTTGCTCGGGATAAGCATGAACGTACTTATCACCCGTTTCAATCTTTTGCAAAAAACCTTCCCGCATAAAAGGATTGGGAAAGAAGTCAATAATGTTTTTCTGTGAAATAGCATCGATAGACAGTTCAGTTCCGATCTCAGTATAAGCATGCCATGAATAAGGCAATACTTCTTCCACTCTCCAAACGGTAACGAGGCGGCGTCCGGTAACGGGATTGATAATGCCTGCAGCAATCCGTGAGGGACTGTCCGGATAAGCATCGTCAATTACAATCACTGATTTTCCTTCTTTCTGCAAATAATAAGAAAGAAAAGTTCCGCATACACCCTGGCCGATAATGAGAAAGTCCGTTGTCATTCAACAAAAATACCCAACAAATAAAACAAAATCTATTAAAAACGCCCCCTTCCCGTCTTCCCGCCTTACCGGTAAGAATAAAAAACGGTAAGCAATTTTTTTATCGATAAGGCGGGAAGACGGGAAAGGGTCGTTTAAACTATTTTTTTTGTGCATAGTATTGACCATCTGTATACAATCGTCTCCCTTTAATTTTTATCACTGCGTTGCCAGACTCAAGATAAGGTTCATATAAGGTGATCTTATGAATATTGTCTCCAATCGCTCCCGGTATAGTTCCCGGATAGATAAAAGGACTATAACCTTCCAGGTAAAAAATCAGCGTATCTGTTTTACGGAAATCCTGTGCAAAGAAATAAAGTGTATTACCATAATGCGGCTTGGGCATTGCTCCCGGTAATTGAATAGCCCTGATATTTACCTGTTCTCCAAAGCGGTTCCAGAAATTGAAAGAAGAAATAGAAGTGAAGCGGCTAATGGAGTCATTCACCAGGGGTGTATTATTATTGCTGCCGGAGGAAGGATTAAGTAATACCTGTCCGTGCACAAATTTCCATTTGCCATCTTTGTAATAGAACAGATTCCGGGTTGTATTGTTTGTGCCAATTTCAACTGCCTTGCTCCCCGGGTAAATCCATTCAAATGTGCTGTCTGTTTTCAGTACCAGTTGAGCACCGGTATTTTTATTGGCATAGTAGGTACCAGTGACCAGTTGAGTGGTCTTGCAGGAGAATAAAGCTAGTAAGCAGAGTCCGTTGATCAAGCGGAAGATCATCATATAATGAAGATAAGCCATTCGTAGAAAACGAATGGCTTATCCCATATTCTTTTCTGGTATAATTTACTGGACAGTGATGCGGATGCCTTCACTATGTGCGCTGAATTCAGGAGCGTACATTGATTGGATAGTGGTGATACCATTGCTGAAATTACCGGAGTGGGTAACAAACAATGAATATTCAAACACGTAGGTCCCTTTGCGCAGTTTATCAAAGAAGAAATTTGTGGCGGCATCCCTGGTGGTTTCATAATAACCCAGGCCATCCTGCCATTTATAACTGCTCAGCACATTTACCGGTTCAAGCGCTGATGCACGCATGTCTTTCATATGCATATATTCCATATCCCTGTCGGCCCGCAGTTCAATCCGGACGCGGATCTTATCACCGGTTTTCAGTTTAGCACCGTCTTTCACCGGAGTTAATACCGGTCCCCTGTCTGAATTGGTTTCTACAAACAGTTTCTTTTGCAACTGCAGGGGAGTGGCAGCACCTGTGATCTTATCCAGGTCTTCAAAATATTGCCAATACACACCTCCCCAGGTTGGGCTGGTGTTGTTGCCGGTTGATGAAACGGTAACGGATATATTGCCCATTTCCGGTTTAATATCTGCAGGCTTGAATGTCTTGCTGAAATAACCTGTTCCAGCTTCCTGTTTACTATCCGTTGAGCGTACGATTGTGTTGCCTAATTGAATGTTTACTTGTGGCTCCTGGTTTACCCAGTTGCTTCCCTGCAGCAATAAAGCATAGCATGCTTCTGCTGTAGCCTTAGTAGATTCCCAGCTATTGGTTTGTTTGTTTTTCAATAACCAGGTACGGAGATCATCTACCGTTTTAGTATCCTTTGTTATTTCATTAAAGGCTTCGATCAGCAATGATTGCCGTTCAATTGGCGCTTCATGCCACCACCAGCCACGGCTGGCATCTTTCCAGTACATGCCCAGCTCTTCATTGTTGATGGATGTTTCCTTTAATGATTTAAGGATCGCTGCCGGTGTTTTTATATCTCCTGCACGGTGTAAGGCCAGCGCAGTCATACCCTGCATGTATTTGTTGCGGCTGGTCCAACCCTCTGGCAAACGGCTCTTGAAATAAGTATATGCTTTCTGTGATGCATCAGCAATCTTATAATCAGGGAAAAAGCTGCGCATATAGAAATACTGGATCACGCTGTAGTCGGGAGTATACTTTGTGAGATCGGTTTTATACTTTATGAGATTGTCATAATCTTCCCTGATCTTTCTATCGAGATAAGGAATAGCCGTATTCAACACCTGTTTCAGTTTTGCTTAATGGCCGGTAGCAATGCATTTCAGTTTTATTAAATGCCCGATAACTGTAGCAATATACTGAGTAATATAGCGGTCATCAGGTCCGCCTTTGA
>CBHEUU010000139.1:0-8977 GCA_965990355.1 uncultured Chitinophagaceae bacterium | reverse complement strand
GAAACATTGGTTTTGGTTTTAAATAATTTGCTGAACGACTGGGGATGTTCGAAGCCCAATTCATAAGCGATCTCACTTACCGTCAGGCTGGTGGTGGATAATTTCTCCTTGGCCTTATCGATCAGTTTTTCGTGTATGTGCTGTTGGGTACTATGCCCGGTAAGGGTTTTAAGCAAACTACGCAGGTAACTGGGCGATACATTAAGCGATGCTGCAATGAACTCTACCGTAGGTAACCCCTTATTTATCAAATCTTCTTTGTCAAAATAATCATTCAACAAATCATCCAGGCGCTCAAGGATACCGTGATTGGTAATCTGACGGGTAATGAACTGCCGTTGATAAAAGCGGTCGGAATAATTTAGCAGGGCGTCAAGGTGCGACACGATGATTCCCTGGGTAAACTTATCGATATTTCCATTGCATTCCTGTATGATATTTGCCACCAGCTCATTCATGATCTTCTCTTCTTTATCCGACAAAAACAAGGCTTCATTTACCGAATAACCAAAGAACTCATACTGCTTGATTTTCCTGGCGAGAGGTGTGCCCCAGAAGAAATCGGGATGGACAAATAACATCCAGCCCTTAGGCTCATAGCCAGGTGGATGTTCCTGTCCGCTTAGCACCTGGTTGGGGCCGACAAATGCCATAAAGCCTTCGTCAAAATCGTACTTCTGCTGTCCATACATCAGGTTGTTACAATTTCTTTTAATGGAGATCATATAAAAATCGAGTATGACACTCATACCAGGGCTTCCCTGCAGCTGGCCACACTCGATTATGCTGATCAACGGATGCGGTGGCGGCGCAAAGCCCTGCATTTTATGGGCCTGCGATATGGAACTTATTCTGATAGGTGTATTCATTGTTTGATTTTAGGATTTGAACGGATATTTCAGCCAGATCAATATCAGCGGTAAAGCCAGAAAAGGAATTTCTATTAATGCCATTTTTGTATCTCCTGCCCTCAACGACAACGCCATTATCAGTACGATGGTGATAGCGTTCAACACATTGCTGATAAAAAAAGTTTGCGGAAAAAACAACAGCAATCCCACGATGATGGAAAATACGCCAAAATAGGGTATGGTAGACTGGGTGATGCCAAGGTTACCCATCATTTTTTCCTGTTCCGGACCAGGCGGTTGAAATGCATCCCAACCATGTTTGAAGCTGAGACAGGCCGATACCAATAGAAGTATGATACTGATCGCTTTCATATGTTTTAATTTGTTCGGATAAAAAACTGTTGATGAACTATCCGGCGCTTATCTTTTTATTGGCGATGAACAGCGCAACTGTACAAAGCAAACTTGCCAATGGACCGATTAACAATCCCCATCTTAAGCCATCATCCCCGTTTGAGGCCGCGGTATGATCACTTATATAACCTACTAACACAGGTGCCAGTGACGGCCCCAAAAGGCCGGCTGCCAGCAACAACAAAGCAGTTGACAGTGCCTTGTTACCACTCCCCGCTACCAAATGCCCGCTGCCAAAGGCATACGGTAACAAAAACGCGAACGAAAACATCCCCGGCACCAGCAGCGCGATCGCCCCATTGCCGGTAGGCATGAACAATGCCGCAGCGGTGCATAAGGCGGCCATGAATATCATGATAGCCGGGGGCCTTAACAACGCTTGCGAATTTCTTGCTATCGCCCTGTCAAAAAATCTTCCGCCAAGTAATGTAGCGGCAATGCCGAGCAGTCCCTGCATTAAGCCAAACTTCAGCCCTATTTCACTTGCCGTGAACTCATACGTTCTTATTAAAAAGGGTGTAGTGAAAACATAGAACGGAGCAGATGCAAAACCCAGCAAATTGGCCGCCACAAACAACCACAAAAATGCGGGCTTTCTCAGCAAATTACGGCCGGCCTTCAGAAATCCTCCGCCGCCAGCTACTTTCCCTGCAGCAGGTACTTTGTTCCCCCGCACAAACAGCACTACCAATACCGCCAACACTAATCCCAAAGCACCTGCTGCAAAGAAAGCGTTCCGCCAGCCAATATTATCACTTGCCCAACCTCCCAGGGCAAAACCCAACATGGTTCCGAGCGGAATACCCATTGAAAACAGTCCGATCGCCCTTCCCCGGATTGACCCGGGGAGTTTTTGCGTGATCAAAAAATGACTGGCCGGTGTTCCACCCGCTTCGCCGAGCGCTACTCCAAAACGCAACAGCATCAATGTTAAAAAGCCTGTAGCCATCCCTCCCAAACCTGTCATGACACTCCAGATCACTATGCACGCAATCAATACTTTTTTTGCACTGCCCCTGTCCGACATCCGTGCCAGTGGCAGTGCCGCCAGCGAATAGCACACGGCAAATGCCAGACCTGTGATCAACCCCAATTGCGTATCGCTTAACCCCAGTTCATTTTTGATGGATTCGCCTACGATAAAAGGCAGCACCCTGTCGATCTGGCCAACAATGCTTACCAGCAAAAGAGTCATCAAAAAGGCGATCCTTTTCCAACCAAAGACGTATTCGTTCATGTTAATGATCATAGCCGTAAAAGTCTTTTCAATTATGCGGGCCAATGGGTTGTCCTCACTGATTCTTGCGCTGCGAAATAAAAGATACTGGCTTCAATCCTTTAATGCCACGTATCAGTATGTCAGGCATCTTATTTAATCAGATGTATAAAAATCTCTGCCCGCTTTCCCTGCCTGCCCTATTAAAAATTTAGGAGCGATTCTGCTCAGCACCCGGATCAGTTTTGACAACCCGGGATATACTTCCTCCTGATCTCTTTTCATTCCCCTGATGGCGGCATCTACAATTTTTTCTGGTTTCATCAATGCTCTTTCATTCACAGCCCTGTCCTCCGTGAACTTATCGTTCAATGGGGTTTTAGAGCCGGGAGCCACCAGCTCCAGCACTTTTATCCCGGTGTGTTTCAATTGCACCCTGAGCGCTTGTGTATACGCCCTTAATCCCGATTTGCTGGCACTATAAATGGGTGCTATGGGAAACGCCATTAAGGCAATTCCGGAAGTAACATTTACAATGGCTGCATGCTTCCGGGCTTTTAAGTGGGGCAAAAACTGTTGCACCATTCTTATCGGCCCCATCAGGTTGATGTCTATTTCCCGGGTAATGTCCATGAGATCGTGATGGTGATGCAGACTGATCTTCCGCATTTCGCCCGCATTATTTATCAGGATGTTCAGGTCAGGAAACTGATGGGTAACCTTTTCAAAGAGTTCCTCAATATCCTCATTGAAACCAACATTGCTTTGAAAAGTATGTACTGCCGGAAACATCCTTTTTACTTCCTCTAATTTTTCCTGGTTCCTTCCTGTAATGATCACCTTATTACCGAGAGCTAAAAACCTTTTGGCGAATTCCAAACCAAAACCGCTTGTACCACCTGTGATCAGGATCGTGTTATTCGACAATTCCATTGACCAATTTTTTATTGCTTATATTTTTATAATTCAACCCGCACTCCAAACGACGGGAACACACCCAGGCCAACATTGTATACTTTACCGGTATTCGGAATGAATACTTCCGTATTTACATTGAACTGATTGTTGATATTTGCCAGGTCCACAAAGGCGGAGAATACGCCCCGTTTCATGGGAACATTGTAATCCACCCGGACATCCAGGCTTATGTAGTCGTTCAATCTTCTGCCGTTGATGGTAGTAATTTCCTGTGAATAACGGAGCATGTCAGGGTTGTTCAGTACATCGTCATGTATGATGTATTCATCGGCCGGGCGGCCGGTGCTGTACCTGAATTTACCCGAAAATATCCACTTGTTATTAGGCTTGTAGCTACCGAGCAAAGAGAAATTGTGCGGAATGCTGAACGTGTAATCGTACTCGCCAAGGCCGTTGTGATCATCTCGTTTGCTTTCCATGTAGGAATAGCTGATAGCTCCGTACCATTTTTGAGAAAGTCTTTTCGTGAGGCTGATATCGGCGCCATACGCATAGCCCGTACCATTGTTGTTGAGGAGGCTTTGTACACGATTGGGTTGCACCACTACATCGTCGAATTGTTTGTGCCAACCTTCCACTACCAGTTTCAGATCATTTGAGAACTGGTATTTGTAGCCCAGTATATTTTGAAAAGTGCGCTCGCTTTTCAGCTTGTTGGCGGCACTTTGTCCCGCAACATCCGATAAGCCCGCATCCTGGTAATAAATACCTGAAGCAAAATTGATGCTTTGTTTGCCGATTAGCAAAATGCTGCCACTCAAACGTGGCGATACAGTATGCTGTTCTGCAAAGCCTGTGTAGTCGTAACGGATACCCGGGTTTAATGTAACACGGCTGCTGACCTTCCACGATGCGGTGATATATCCTGATCCATTGAATGCGCGGTCGTCAAACCTTGAATTGTACAGCGACGGATCGAGTACCTGGTAATATTGTGCCGGACCCGGCCTGTGGTCGGTACTGCGGAACGTGTAAACGGTGTCGGTACGTTTTAAAAGTCTTTCATAATCGAGATCTACCATAGCGGCATCGATGCCTGCGGTAAGGGTAAGTTTATTGAATCGCTTTGTGTAGATGGAGCGATAGCCGATCTCTCGCTGATTGTTCTTAATATGTCTCAGGTCATTTTCATACCTGCCATATTTTGGATCAAGTACGCTGTCTCCGCTGCTTAACAAAGGAGTAAAATTCCCGAAGTTGTTATCTACGGTTGATGAACGGAAATAAAGTACGTTTTTTAATACACTGCTGTTATTAAGTAAAGTCCGCAAATTCGCTCCTATCACCGCCTTGCGACCTCTGTGATCAAAGAGCGTGGTGCCACCACTGTTATCTTCGTTAATGTCATAACCTGGTTCAATATCGTCGATGCTCCTGCTTGGTGCTTCAGGGTTATACATGGCAATGAACGATAGCTTGTTCTTTGCATTGAGTTGCGTGGTGGTCTTGATCAGGTAGTCGCCAAAACTGATGTTGATGGGATTCGGCAGATCCAAGACACGTTGCAGCAAGGAGAAGTTCTGATATCTTGCCGATGCAAATACACTTGTCTTTTTTGAGACGGGACCATCGGCAATGAGAGTGGCTCCTATCAGGTCGAACTGCCCTGCGAATGACCATGTTTCACGGTTTCCCTCTTTGACCCCCAGTCCGAGATAGGAAGATGATCTGCGTCCATACACCGCATCAAATCCGCCATTCTGGAATTGCACATTGTCGATCACGCGGGGAGCAAAAATGCTGAACCGCCCACCATTAGGATCGTTAAAGCCGGAGTTAAAACCTTCCGCTTCCAGGTGCGACAAATTGAACATGGGAATATCATCCACCATATACACATTGTCTTGTGTCCCCTGCCCTCTTGCTGCGATGGCAGAGAACTGCGCGCCACTGCTTACAACGCCCGGCAGGCTACTCAGCGCGCGCATGATATCGCCCTGTGCACCGGGATTGCGAAAGATCTCTTCCCGTGAATAAGAAAATGTAGAGACGGGAGTCAACAGATTGTTTTCTCCTTTAAATGATCTCACCGTCACATCATTTAAACTGGTTATTTGCTGTATAACCTCGATCTCCGAGTAGTAGGTTTTACCTGTAGTGATCACAATCTCGCTTATATATTTGGTTTGATAACCAACTGATGAGATAGTTACCGCGTAAGTTCCGGCGGGAATATTGTTGACGGCAAAGAAACCAAGGGAATCGCTGGTAGCCCCAAGCTGGGCTTTTTCAATTTGCACGCTCGCCCCTGCTATGGGCTGCTTGGTGGTTTGCTCAATGAGTTTGCCTTTAAAGCTTCCCGTTGTTTGGGCGAAGGAAAGCATACCTGCCAAGCTCAATAGCATTGTAAATACAAGGTTTTTCGCGCTGTGTTGTAATACCATTTCTTACTGTTTTGTGTGGCCAAAATTGCAATGAACCAACAAAACAGACGTAGCCTAAACGACTGCTGTTGTAGCCAAAAGTCACTTAGCTCCTTTACACAGGTATTTTAGCCGCAGGTAGCCATCGCTCAATGCTTATGGAAGTGTGGTAAATACCGGCTACAGACATTTGGTTACAAGTTCAGGCATTACAGTTACAAAATATATGCTTGCTGTCAAGATCTTTGTCCTGTAAATTATAAGAAATGAAAACCACTTTAATTACCGGGGCATCTGGTGGCATTGGAGAAGCAATTGCAAAACGCCTGGCCGAAAAGAAGGAGAACCTGACATTGGTCGCCAGAAATGAAACTAAACTCAGGCGTTTGAGCCAGGAATTGTCGCAAAAGTATGATGTGAATGTTGGCTTCATTTCAGCTGATCTCTTCGACCCGCAAGCACCAGAAGCCATCTACCGGGAATGCCGACACCGCGAACTTGAAGTAACCAGTCTGATCAACAATGCAGGTATCGGTTCAGGTGGTGAATTTGCGGGGGTAGATCTGAAGAGCCTTGAGGATATGTTGCAACTGAACAATGGCGCGCTTGTCAGCCTCACGCACTTATTCATGCAGGATATGCTAAAACGGAAAGCCGGGACGATTGTCAACATGGGTTCACTGATCTCATTTGCACCAGTGCCGTACATGGCGCTTTATGGAGCAAGCAAGGCGTTCGTCCGCTTTTTCTCCCAGGCTTTATATGAGGAGTGCAAACCTTATGGCGTGCATGTTATGTTTTTTGCACCAGGCCTTACTTCCACCAACTTTATGGAGGCGGCAGCATTAAAAAATGAAACGGGTGATGCATTGATCGCCGGAGCACCTACCCAAACGGCAGACCAGGTGGCGGAGGAATTTATTAAGGCATATTATAAAAGGAAAAGATCTGCGATATCAGGAAGTATTAACCGCCTCGCTGTTAAATTGCTCACCCTGATACCAAATCCGGTGATCGCGGCAAGCTCCGCCAGGACTTTTAGAAAACGAACGAACCAAAAAAGTTAAGCGTATGAAAAATAACAGCAGACCACATTTACATATCGAATCATTGGTTGATTTACATAAGCTTTTAGGTTTTGCCAAACCGAAGCACCCGCTGTTTAGTGTTCTCCAGTTTAAAGATTTCCCCGCGATCGAGCTTGAAGACGGCATTAAGCTAAGCGCAGATTTTTACCAGATAACTTTCAAAAAGGGTTGCTGTAATAAAATGATCTACGGTCAGTCTGAGTTTGATTTTGACGAAGGTGTGTTATCCTTTTTCGCACCCAAACAAACTTTTATTAAGAATGGTGAAGTTATCCCACCCCGAGGTTTTTTGATGCTCATCCATCCCGATTATATCAAGGGAACCTCGCTGCAGACCAAGATCAGATCGTACAGTTTTTTCGAATATGCGGTAACCGAATCTCTGATCCTGTCCGAGGAAGAAGAAGCATTCATCGAACATGTTTTCATGCAGATCGAAAAGGAAGCCCTACGGCCCATTGATAAGCACAGCCAGGATGTGATCATTTCAAGTCTCGAACTACTGCTGACCTATGCTGACCGTTTTTATACGCGGCAGTTCCTGACGCGTAAACCAAAATACAATACCCTTCTGGCCAAATTTGAAAAGTATCTCGACGATCTGATACATAGTGGCGCCGTTCCGGAACATGGCGTGCCGAACGTAGCAGCAATAGCAGCCAAATTCAACCTTACGCCCAAGTATTTCAGCGATCTGATCAGACAGCATACCGGCCGTTCCGCACAACAGCACATTCACGACAAGCTGATAGAAGCCGCAAAAGAAAAATTATCTGGGACAGCGTTATCCGTCAGCGAAATTGCCTTTCTGCTCGGCTTTGAGCACTCGCAGTCATTCAGCAGGCTTTTTAAATTAAAAACTAACGTTACGCCATCAGAATATCGCAGTAAGTTGAACTGATTCCACTCACAATAGCTCACCCATCCCGAACGCTGTCAATCCTTTGGCAAATTGTTCGGCTACGGCCTGGTTAGCAGCTTCAATGTATTGGCCGGTTATGGGATCAACCACGGTGCGTAATGGCCGTGTGCCTTTTGGTGTGCCGATAAGTTTTACAATAGCGTCGGCAACATCCTGCGGGTTCGGGTTTTTAGCTTGCATCTCACCGCCCACCGCGGCTATCATTTTGTTAGGTATATGGGCAATGGCACTGTACCCCTCAAACACACTCTGATCAGATGCGGGATTGTTCTTTTGCTGCATTTCGGTAGGGAAAGCGCCCGGCTCCACAATAGCCACATCAATGCCTAAACGCTTTACCTCGTAATGCAGGCCCTCGCTTATTCCTTCCAGTGCAAATTTCGAGGCCGCATAAATGGTAGCGAACGGGAATGATACCCGCCCAAAGCCGCTGGTCACGTTAATGATCAGTCCTTCGGCCTGTTTGCGCATAGCGGGCAATACTTGTTTGATCAGTCGCCAGGGGGCATAAACGTTGATATCAAAAGTAGTGTGCACATCGGCCGTTGTAAAGCTCTCGGCCACACCAGTCATGCCGTAACCGGCGTTGTTCACCAGTACATCAACAGCGCCTTCTTTGGCCAAAATGGTGTCAACAGCCTGCTTCACGCTCTCGTCGTCGGTCAGGGTAACGTCCAGAACGGTCACGTTCTCCACGGCCGCAAGGGCCTGGGCTTTATCTGCGTTACGTCCCTGGGTATCGCGCATGGTGGCGTATACCTGGTGTCCTAAGGCGGCCACGCTGTGGGCGGTAAGCCAGCCAAAACCACTATTTGTTCCGGTTATCAATACGATCTTTTTGCTCATCTTTTTAATTGTTTAAATGAATAAGCAAATGTTGTAAATGGCAACGGGAAAACATTTACCAAATGGTAAAAAGTGCACTTAACGGATATTACGGCGTATACGGCTTAGCGATTGCTGGGTGATGCCCAGGTATGAGGCCACGTACGAAAGTGGGATGCGGTTGATGAGGTTGGGAAACGCCTCAATGAACGACAGGTAACGCGTGGTGGCATCTTCTGAAACCAGCGTACTGCGCCGCTCCATGGCCAGCGTAAGGCATTTTTTTACCATGTTGGCCTTCATCATCTCCCAGCCCACTA
>CBHEUU010000138.1:0-8996 GCA_965990355.1 uncultured Chitinophagaceae bacterium | reverse complement strand
CTTAAATCTTGTACCCAGGAATTTCTTATTGGGTTTCGGCCTTACTAATGAATGAAGTTCTTCTTCCAGGCTTTTCCTTTCTTTTCTCTTCAATGGAGTGCTGTCAATTTTAACGGAAGCACCGGTGTACAAAGCATCCCCTGCAGGTATTTTCTTAAGATTATTGCAGGATGTGCTCAGTATTGCAAGAATAATGACCCAGTAGCTATATGTTGTAATACGAAACTTCATGCATCTTTATTATTACTCCGGTTCTGATTCTGGTTTGCGGACTGGTGATGGCGGTTGGGTTTGTTGCTTTTTCTCTCCTTCCTGGCGAAGCCTTTCCTGTCTTCTCCTTTCCCTTTCCTGTTCTCTTTTCTTTTTGCTTTGGAATATTTCTTTAAACTTGTTGTAATCAATTGTGATGATAAACCCAACACCTGTTTCAGTTACATAGCCATCAATCACGCCCTGGTAATCATTGGTCACATAAGCACGTAGTTTATACCTGCCATCGGAACTCAGGGCATAATCCACTGCCACATTACCACCGATCATTGAGCTATTATTAGACGCCTGGGGCCCTTCCAGGGTAATATCACTTCCCACAGTAACGGTGAGGCGGTCGTCCAGCAGGCGTTTGGAAATACCTACATTCAGGTCAGTCCGGTTTTGTCTTTCGCCACTGGTATAATCATCACTTGATTCAATTCCAAAATTGATGTCTACGCCTTCAATCAAACCTTCTGCCAGCCTGTTCAACTGGTCAGCCATTAAAGAGCTCACACTTTGCCTGATCAGGGAATTGGAACCGCCACCACTCGCTGAAGCAAGTGAGAATGGATTATCCGGTACAAAACGATTGAGCAATAAGAGAGAGAATACCTGTTTATTCATATCTCCGGTTTGCTGTCGCAAGGTTTCCAACTGTGTACGGGTGAGTGTTACTACATTCCCTTTTACACCATAGTTGCGGTTTTCGGGAAGCGTAATATCAAAACTTATTTGTGGCTTCATTAATTCGCCCTCCATCTTAAGTACTACATCAAACGGTATCCGCTGTAAATAATAAGCCCTTTCTTCTTCTTCAGTAAGTACCCCTTTAACCAGGTCAAGCGGAGCGGCCTTTACCGTGTAGATAGCTGTAATGTCAACATTCGCGCTGGTTGGTTCGCCTTCCCAGGTGATCTTGCTTCCTTTCTGGATATCGAACTTGCGTTTAAGCATATTAAAAGATAGCTGGTAGCTGCCCTGGTCCACTTCATACACACCTGTCATATTGATCTTACCGCTGGGATCAATTCCTGCATTCAGATCAGCTTCTCCTTTTATATTCAGCATGTCGCCATTCGCTTCGTCAATTACCAGGGAAAAATCAGCAGCTTTATCTACCTGTATGTTTAGCGAAATATCCATGCCGGTGAAAGAAGATGTGTTAAGCGAGTCGTATGCCACCATAAATAACGAGTCATCTACCGGAGCATCCATATCCACAAACTCCACCACGCCTTCCCGATTTACCACGCCTGGATCTGGTTGCGGCAGCACGATCGTCATTTTTGTTTTTTCATTCACAGCCAGCCGGCCATCCACTTTTGGTGCTTTGTCTGTTCCGGTTATTTTAAGATTGGTATTGAAATAAAGCTGGCCATAAAAAAGTTTGTTATCCCTTTTGGTGCTGTTAAGAGCCCGGAAGTTATTAGCCCTTACATCAAGATTAAATTTGTAGTTAGTGTAATCTGTAGTAGCTACCGAGCCATTCAGCGTTAATGCATTTCCTGCAGAATCCTTGACCTGGAAACGGTCAAACTGGATACCTTCCGCAGTCAGTTCCAGTTTTTCATCATCAATAGTAAAATAGTTGTTCAGCATAGTCACATTGAATCCTGCCTGGTTGAAATGAAGTGCCCCTGTGACCGAAGGTTTTTCTGCAGTGCCGGTCACTTTAAAACGTCCATCCAGGAAGCCTTTTGTTTCGCGGATCATATCATCGGAAAGTATCTCTGCAGTTTTAAGTGGCAATTGCTTAAGGTTAATATCGGCATTAAAACTGGAGTTTTTTGCGTTATAATCTCCTTGCATTTCCACATCGTTGCCTCTGCCGCCTAATACAAGATTTGCGTGATAGATATCAGGGTTTTGATTGTTGACCTTGATATCAATATTGCCCAATGTATCCCGGTGATAACTGAAATCGTGGATATTAAGATTGCCGGTAAACAATGGTTGCGTAGTTAGGTTTTGCAGATCTATTTCGCCATTCAGTAATCCATCCACTATAGAGGAATCGGACATAATCATTGCGGTAAACGTGGATAGTTTCAGGTTACTGAAGCTGGCTTTCATTGGAGCAGTAGCAGATGGAGAAGAACTGTTGAGGCTCAGTTGCTGCCCTGCACGGCTCAGGGCAAAGCCTGTGGCATAAAAACCGCCGTCATTAGTTATTACAATTTTATTGTTTTCGGTCACCTGCCATTTATCATAGTTCAACAAAAGATTATCCGGCTTCAGGGAAAAGACCAGATCGCCATTGGATGATTGCTGTAGTTGTCCGCCTACTGTGTATTTGTCTTTAACGGCTTTATCTTTTATAGCAAGATCAAAATCTATCAGGTTATTCTCGATCGTTGCAGTAAGTAAAGTGCTGTCGAGTAAAATGCTGCTGCCGCTTTTGATCTGTTGAGCCGCTGCTTTTACTACCAAACCCGAATCTTCTTCGTTTGCGGTCAGTTGTAACCCGTTAATATGATTTGCTCCAAATATTATTTCGTCTGCTTTCACATTTGCTTCCATGCCTTGTTGTGAAGAGAACCGTGATTGTAACCCTGCTCCACGTATTCTTTCCAGCCCGGGTACCAATGAACGCAGTAATGGCCTGTCTGTTACAGAAGCATTCATGGTGAAATCATAAGGATCCAGCTGTACTTTCTTTTCCTGTGGTCCGCCAATAGCGTAATGCCGGTCAATTGCCTGCATAAATACATCCGGCAATTGTGTTAATTTATATTTCCCTTCGAGTCTTGCGCTGGCTATATCACTGTTGAATTGCAAGTAATTTCCTTTTTCAGATCTGCCTGCCTGCAACTGTACGGTATCCATTTGCACACGATGATCTCCCTGCACCAATACAGATTCAGTAATAAATAAATTCCCTTCCAGGTCATCAGGGTTCGCATTGGCAAAATCAGCGTTGATCTTTCCTCGATAAGTAAACACATCAGAACTAAGGTTCAATTCTTTTGCTTTAATACTGTCTACCATCAGTTCAAGCTTTACATCAGAAGGATAATCCTGTGAAAGATTCGCGGAAGCATCTAATGCAAAATGAATATTCGGGTCTGCCATTCCCGCTTTTGCCGTGAGCAGCTGGTTAGCAATACCTGCATCAAGTGTAAGATCTTTATACGTATACTTATTATAAGTAGCAGAATGAATAAGTCCTTTCAACGTTGCATTTGCCGTTTTCATATCATAGCCTGTTCCTGTAGCAGTCACAGAAAGATTGACCGGGCCGTATATGGTGTCTTTTAAAAACGTATTCAGATTTACTCCTGAAGCGCGCAGCACCAGGTCATACTTTGCACGCTGAGCATTGCCATAGTCCTGTAAAGTTCCTTTTACAGCAACGTTGCCCATGTCAGTTGTAAGCAGCAGGTCGGTATTCATTTGTGAGCCATTGCCTTTAATGGTACCAGCCAGGTTCATACTGCCGGGCAGGTTGATGGAGGAAGGCAACATATCTTTCGGCATAAAGGAAAGTATATCCCTCCGGCTGCTGCTGAGTTGACGGATAGCAAGATTTGCCTGCAGTTTATCAGCATTGGGTAATCCAGTGATCCTTCCTTTCACATCCACTTTAGTATCGGCTAATCCTGCTATCTGGAGTCTCTCAATTTGCAGATCGGCTATCCTTCCATTTATTTTTCCATCGATATACCAGGTGGCATCGGGTGATGCAAAAGCCGGCTGCTCCCGCAATGTTGGAACAAAGGTCAATATATCTTTTACCTGCACTTTGCTTTTATCAATGTCGGCGTTTATCTGAAGGTTACCCAGATCATTTACCATAGATTCCAATGATGCATAGCGGATGGCAATATCTCTTTTGATCTCTGTGCCTGGTGTTTTCAGGTACAGGTCTTTCAGGTATGCCTGGTTACTGGCATACAGGAAATCTGTTTTAAGTTGGTCAAGCTGAAAGCCGCTTTGTTCTTTTAATGATGCCTTGGCAATAACGCCTGCAATAGTATCAGTGTTAAATAAAAACCGGTTGATGGTCAATTCCGGTATCGCGGCATTAAGATGCATGTAATCCATGCCATAGGTTTGTTTTGGGCTATTATCATCATCAAACTTCAACGCCACCTCTTCAAGATGAAGTGAATTAAAAGCAAGCCTGATGTTCTGCTGCGTTTGCGCTGTGTCCGGGGCAGTATTCTTTCCTTTTGATTCCGGCTTTGCAATAGCCTGTTTCCCCATTCTAAAGCTGGCTTTTGTTTGCTGCAGGGAAATATCGCCAAAGTCAAAATGAATACTGTCAAGGTCCATTTTCCTGGGGCGGACATTTATCCGCCCTGCATCCACGGAAGCAAACATGGCATTTACACTATCCTGGTAATCAACTGTTGATTTTTGCAGGTTGATCTCTGTAAATTCCAATTGAAGCATAGGCGTTGCCGGAGCTGGATTCTTCATTTTCACTTCTGCAATTTCCCTCTGGGGTATGATCACCAGGGGAGTTGTTTGTATCACACGCGCAGTTAATCCACCCACACTGGTTCGTGGAATAACAAAATGCATTTTATCCAGGTCAAATTTTTCGATGCGGGTAAAAAAATGGTCCAGCCCGGATTCCACCTCATTACCGCTTACGATGTCTTTATATACAAACCTCACTTTATTCAGTTCCACAGAGCCTATATCTATCGGCATGCCGGCCGAAGTATCCGATACCTGCATGGTATCAGGAGAACTGCCGCCGAATGCATCGGCAATGAACTGGAAATTGAAAGTAGTGTCTGGCAATACCCTTTTTATTTTGGCAGTGGCATTTTCGAGCAAAACGCTGTTGATCTGAAGTTTCTTTTTTCCAAAAAGCAATTTGCGGAAACTCATGTTTACCCGCAGTTTGCCGGCAGATAAAAGTGTGTCTTTGCTTTGGTCTTCGAGATAAATATCATCCACCGCAATCTTGCCGGAAAGAGTGATAAAAAGACGGCCGATCTCCACCCGGGTATGCAGCTTATTTTCCAGGTAATTGGTTGCTTTATTGCAGATAAACCGTTGGACCGGAGGGGTAAGTATTAAGAGAAAAAGGACGACTATGAGCAAAAAGATCCACAGGACAGTTTTCATGGCTATCCGGAGAATACGTTTCCCAATACTTCTTTTCCGTGGTTCTTGCTCCATTCAGTATACTTATAGGGGAATCAAGGTGTTCTTCATGCAACTTAGAAAATATCATGCTATAAATTGCTTTGGGATTCGCCAATAGAAGAATTAAGTCAAGGATTATCAGTCAATAAATTGTGGCGCATGTGGTTTAGTCAGGATACGGGGTATGGGATGTGGGATACCCGATATCCATATCCCGCATCACAATTCCAAGCTCCCTCAATTAGTTCGCTTTGAAACAGTTGCATTTTCTTCCTAAATTGCCCGAAAATGCTTGCTATGGTCCGTACAAAGATTGCCGGAATTGGAATGTATGTTCCTGAAAACGTCGTAAAAAATGATGATCTCCGCCAGGTTATGGACACCAGTGATGCCTGGATACAGGAACGGACCGGCATACAGGAGCGGCGTTTTGCCACACGTTTCGAAGATACTACCGCCACCATGGGCGCAGAGGCAGCGAAAATTGCAATAGAACGGGCGGGCATTACCACTGCAGATATAGACTTTATCATTTTTGCCACACTCAGTCCTGATTATTATTTCCCCGGATGTGGCGTGCTGGTGCAGCGCCTGCTGGGCATGGGCGAAATCGGTGCACTCGATATCCGCAACCAATGCAGTGGCTTTATATATGGTATCAGCATTGCCGACCAGTTTATCAAAACAGGGATGTATAAGAACATCCTGCTCATCGGCTCCGAAACGCATTCCTATGCGCTTGATTTCACCACACGCGGCAGGAATGTGTCTGTGATCTTTGGCGACGGGGCAGGAGCAGTGGTGCTTCAGCCTACGGAAAAAGACAACCAGGGGATTTTGAGCACACATCTTCATAGTGATGGTAATGATGCAGAACTTTTGAGCATGCCCAACCCCGGTTTTCATGCGGGTAAATTCTGGAATGAGAAAAAACCTACACAACCGGAACAGCCTTTTGGTGGCATGTTTATTACAGAGGAACTGCTGCAAAAAGACGATCTCTATCCCAATATGGACGGGCCTGCCGTTTTCAAAAAAGCGGTGGTCAAATTTCCCGAAGTAATAATGGAAGCCCTGCACGAAAATGGTTTGAAGCCGGCAGATATTGATATGCTGATCCCGCATCAGGCGAACCTGCGCATCGCGCAATTTGTGCAACAAACATTGCAGTTGAAGGACCACCAGGTGCACAATAATATCCAGAAATATGGCAACACCACGGCAGCTTCTGTGCCGATCGCGCTCTGCGAAGCCTGGGAACAGGGAAAGATTCAGGAAGGCAATCTTGTTTGCCTGGCAGCTTTTGGCAGCGGCTTTACCTGGGGCAGCGCTTTGTTAAGATGGTAGCGTTAGCTTTGCAGTTCTATGGAGCGATATATAGTGTACATTATAAACCCTATCTCCGGCACAAGGACCAAAAAAGACCTCCGGGAACTGATAGAGAGAAAAACCCGGGAACAAAATATCCCTTTCGAAATATTTCCATCTGTGGCCAGTGGCGATTACTCTTTTCTGCAAGATTATATTGAAGAAAACAGGGTGACTGATGTAGTAGTGGCGGGTGGTGATGGCACAGTTAGCCAGGTAGTGGGCAGCCTGATGGGCCACAAACTAAGTTTCGGCATCATCCCCTGCGGATCAGGCAATGGCCTCGCTTATGCAGCAGGCATTCCCAAGCAACCGCAAAAAGCATTGGACATTGTATTCAATGGCAAGCCGGTAGCTACTGATGGCTTTTATATCAATAAACAATTTGCCTGTATGCTTTGCGGATTGGGCTTCGATGCAAAAGTGGCCCATGATTTTGCACAGCAACCCAAGCGCGGTCTCGCTACTTATATAAAGGAAGTGGTCAAAAATTTCTTTTCCGCCACCAGCTACACATTTGAGCTGTCATTAAAGAACAGGAAATTTAAAACAGATGCTTTTTTTATCAGCGTGGCCAACAGCAACCAGTTTGGCAACAATTTCACGATCGCACCCAGGGCCAGTTTGAGTGATGGCTTATTGGATATTGTGATCGTTACAGATCAAAGCAAGCTGAGTCTTTTATTACAAACTTTCCGGCAGGTGATGGGTGGAGTGAAACTGCAGTCCAGTTCAGCAATTGATATAAAAAAAGGAGTGATCTATTTTCAAACAGATAAATTATCCATTCATAATCTTTCTGAAGCGCCTTTGCATGTGGATGGCGATCCGGCAGAAACACCGGGGGAGCTGGAGATAGTGGTGAAGAAGAAGTGCTTTAAATTGTTACATGCAGTGTAAGGAAAATAATTATTTCCTTTTCAACAACCCCATCAGCTTCTTAAAACTCTCCTTATTTGCCTGCGAATGCACCGAAGCTATAATATCCAGCTTCTCCCTTTTTCCTAAATGGAAATTCAATGCAGCTTTATTCTCTTCATTGGCTGCTGCATATTGAAACAACACTTTATACACTTTTCTTCCCGGGTGCTCACCATAATAACTCAGCATGTCATTCTGAAAAAATTCCATCATCTTAAACCAATTGTGCTGCAACAGCAAAAAGGGTTTTGTAACATGGTCCGTAATATCATCCGACAGATAAGGATATTCCCATCCACCCGGGCTTCGATCGCGCACCTGGATGACCAGCACACCGCTGGTGTTGGCACTGATCCAGCTGTCAAAGGCTTCCAGGAAACGCAAAGTGGTTTCCTGCCCATAATTATCCCGCAGGCCGGCATCCATTACATCAATTACCGGCTCTGAAGGCAGCCAGACATTTGGTAATACCACAGGGAAAGTTGCATTCATTCTTAAAGCCGTCAGCAGCCGCAATCCATAAGGGTCCTGCTTCGCAAAGAATGCTCCGAAATCAATCACATCAGGATCCATTTCAGGAATGCGCGTTGTATCCTGCCAGCCCTGCATCATAAAACTGACCGGTTGCGTACTGATCAGCATTTTGCGGCTGTCTCTCGTCACCACTGAATTAAAAAACATCAAAGGGATCCTGGCTTCTTTTTCATCCGCAGCATAATCCTTTATCTGTTTATTCAATGCACCATGCGTGTTCATATTCAGTTTTTCTTCAAATGCATATCCGCGGTCTTTCACATAATTAAAACCATTCACGGTAAATTTTTGTGCTGGTGCTAAAAGATCCCTTGCCACAAAAGAAGAGAAGAGGGGGTTAAGCACATCGCTTGCAATATCATCCACATATTTTCTGTCCTGCAAATGGATATTCCTTCCTTCCTCACGCTGACGGTATAGTTCGCGGAAATAAGTTGCCCCGATCATTCCTCCTGATGCTCCACTGACCAGGAAGATATTTTTCATAATGGCCCCTTTGGTCAAACTGTCGAGCTGTTGCAGCACACTCATCGTGAAGGTAGCGCTGCGATGTCCGCCGCCGCTTGTGTTCAGCACCACCAGCATAGGCTTTTCAGTACCCTGCCGCGCTTTCCATTTTTCCAGTATGCTGATCATATTCTGGCGATCGGCCTGCACTTTTTCCGGCCTGCACAATTGCATCAGGCCTTCGCGTGTATACGTTGGCCTTTCTGTTACATTTTGATAATTGAGTCCATAACCTTTATTGCGGGGATCAATCCAATCTATCTTATAAAAAAAATTCACCAGCAACAGCAGCGCAATAAGATAAGGGA
>CBHEUU010000137.1:0-9001 GCA_965990355.1 uncultured Chitinophagaceae bacterium | reverse complement strand
TCTATAGACATATCAGATAGCCCCAAAGGACTGGAAGGTTACCTGAAAGTGGCCGTAAAAAATAAAGTGATCAATCTGATCGAAAAGAAAGTACGCCAGGACAATTATTCTAAAGAAGCAATGCGCACCCTGGCTGATGAATTGCCTGCTGATCTGTCGCTCAGCCATAAAGAGCTGACCCGGTTGGTACAGGAAGAAGTGAGCAGCATGCCAGCCCGGATGCGTACCATCTTCGAACTCAGCCGTGAAAAAGGCTTATCTAACAAACAAATAGCCACTGAACTTTCACTATCGGAACAAACTGTGAAGAACCAGCTCGGCAATGCCAAAGAACGCCTGCGAATAAAACTGCAACAACATCTCGCTATGATACTCTGATCTCCGCAGGGCTGTTAACAATTATTTCATCTACAAAAATCTGGTACTTTTTGACTGCCTGATTGCTTTTGGTAGTATATGGACAATTTCAGCCAAAAAGACTTACTGCAACTATTAGAAAAGCGACGGCAGGGTCCCTTACTTCCGGAAGAACATCAGTTACTCGAGGAATGGTTTGCCAGGTTACAAGCCACTGACGAGCATTGGTACAAAGATGAAACAGATAAAACACAGCAACTGGAATTGCTCTGGCAGTCTATTCAGGAACAAACCGATTTGCCACAACTGACGGGGGGCCGTTCCCGTTCGATCAGTCGTTGGTGGTGGTGGGCTGCTGCTGCCGGGACCGGTATTGCCTTTTCACTTTGGCTGATGATCCCGAAAAAAACAAACGAGCCATTTGCTATCAGGCAGGCAAGTAACACCGTACAGCAAATACCCCTTGTTCCGTTACAAACTGTATCTGCTGCTTTAGGCACGGTAAAGAAAATTACACTGCCTGACAATAGTATCGTCTGGCTCAACTCCGGTGCAACGCTTCGTTATCCCGAAAAATTTGCAGGCGCTGAACGAAGCATTGCCTTGTTAAGTGGGCAGGCTTTTTTCCAGGTCACTAAAGACAGCCTGCATCCTTTCATTGTTCATAGTGATGGCCTGCAGATCCAGGTATTGGGAACCTCGTTTGAGATCATAGCAGGCAAAGGCAAACAATTCGTGTCGGTAGCCAGTGGCAAGGTAAAGGTGAGCAAAGGAGATACAGTTGAACTGGGCCGGTTAATACCAGGCAAAAAATTAACCTATACTAATAAAGATGATAAAGCCATTGTCAGCGCCTTCGATCAGCAAAAAGTAGCGGGCTGGCGCAGCAGGCGCATCGAACTGGAGAATGCATCTTTTGCAATGCTGGCAGAGACCCTGGAAACAATTTATGGTGTACAGGTTAAAGCGGGAGATGGCAGTGTGACCGGCCAGACATATACAATCACTCTGCAGTATGGTACCAGCCTGAAAGATATAACTACTATACTGGCAACCATTCACAATAATGACTATAGCATTAAAAATAATACGGTAACCTTCAAAACAAAAGAACCGTAAACGGAAAATGCCTGCGGGAACAGGCACCTTTCCAGATGATTATTTAAATAACAACCAAAACAAATGTATGAAAGAAAAGGCGGAAAAAGCGTTGCGTGTGCAATGGCTGTGCTTCGTGGTCCTGCTATTGACCTGCATGACGGCGCAATCACAAAGCTTCCTGAGAAAAGAAGTGACGATTTCCTTTAATAAGGAAAAAATGGATGCTGCATTAAAAAGACTGGGAACGGCGGCAGGTATCACGTTCGCTTATGACTCCAAGACGGTCGGTCGTTATACGACACCAGCGATTCAATTTGAAAAGCAATCTGTCGACAGTATTCTGAAAACATTATTCAGGCCTACCAATTTAACCTACAAAACGATGAATGGTTACGTGGTGGTATCGGCAAAAGATGCTGGTAGAGTAACCGGCAGGGTTATTAATGCGGATAACAACGAGCCAATTGCCCGTGCTAACATTTCGATCGATGGCAAAGGCACAATGACAAATGAACAAGGTCAATTCAGCATTCTTGCAAGTGCTGGCGAAACACTTACTTTTTCTGGTGTTGGATTTGTTACCAGGAAAGTTTTGTTAGGCGTAGAAACTGAGGTTTCGGTGAGTTTGACTCCGGATCGGCAAGAGTTGGAAAATGTAGTAGTAACTGCATTAGGCATCAAAAAAGCTGAAAGATCTTTGGGTTATGCCCTTACAAAAATAGACAGCACTCAGATTACTGATGCAGTCAGTTCAAACTGGCTCGATGCACTGTCTGGTAAAGTAGCCGGCATGAGCCTTATCCGTTCCGGTGCCGGTCCGGCCGCTTCCAGCAAGATCATTCTCCGGGGCGAAAACAACCTTACCGGCGATAATGAAGCCCTCATAGTAGTAGATGGTGTGGTGATCAACAATAGTAGTGGTAAACGCTCTGCCAACAGCAGCGACCAGGTTTATGCTACCAATTCCGACAACCTGCCGGCAGACTATGGCAGTTCTATAAATGATATCAACCCGCAGGATATAGAAAGCGTATCTATACTAAAAGGCCCTGCTGCGGCTGCGTTGTATGGCCAGCGGGCAGCCAACGGTGCTGTCATCATTACTACTAAATCCGCTTACCAAAAAAAGAAAGGTTACTTCAACGTTCGCTATACTTTTAACGGAACCTTCGAGCAGGTTAACAGATACCCTGAGCTGCAGTATGAATATGGCCAGGGTTTGGGCGGCGCTCTTTATTACTCTTATGGCGCAACCGCCGATGGTGCCAGCACCAGTGGTACCAGTTCAGCTTATGGGCCAAGGTTTGATGGACAATCGTTCTATCAGTATGACCCTGTGCGCCAGATAGTAGGTTTACAGCGCACTCCCTGGGTAGCTTACGACAATATCAACGAGTTCTGGGACATGGGAGGGAATTTCAGAAACAATCTCAGCATAGATGGCAAACTGGGTAGTACAGGTGTTCGTGTCACCTTAGGTACAGAAAACGATAAATGGATTGTGCCCAACACAGGTTTTGTGCGCAGAAATGCAGGCTTAAGCACTAATACAGAAATTACTAAAAAATTAAGACTCTCTACCAAAGTAAACTATGGTTTTAGAAACAGTGATAACCTGCCTGCCGCAGGATATGGAAACCAGTCGTTGATGTACTGGTACATTTTCTGGCAGCCGAGTGCCGATTATAACTGGCTGAGAAATTACTGGGGAGGCGGACCTGGTAGCACTTTCGACAGTCTTTATAAATACATCCGGTATCCGTACTCCTCTTTTCCGGAAAACCCATTTGCAATTGTAAATGAGTTCTTAAACAAAACAAGAAGAAACAACGTAACCGGAAATGTGACATTGAATTACCAGGCTACCAAAGAGCTCAGCTTTATGCTGCGCGGTAACCTCGATTGGATGAACGATAAACGTGAACAGGACCGGCCTTATGATTCGGGCACACGTTTGCCTAAAGGTTCTGTAAGAAAACAGAATATCTACTCGCAGGAAAAGAGCTACGACTTCATGGCCAGGTACAACAAAGACCTGAATAATGACATAAAACTTGGTGTGACGCTTGGTGGCAGCCAATTGAAAAACAAGTATGACAAATCGGATGTCAGGGCTGACGGGTTAAAATATCCAACCGGATTGAATGGCGGCTCCCCCTATCCACAGATATATAACCTGGACAGCAGTTTGTATGGATTGATTTATTACCCCGATACAAGCCGTTACCAGATTAACAGTATTTACGGAATTATAAATCTCAGCTATAAAAATTATCTGTTTGTAGAAATTACCGGCCGGCAGGACTGGAATAGCGTATTGGCCACCTCTAAAAGAACAGATAATGTAGGATTTTTCTATCCATCCATTAACACTGGTTTCGTTTTATCGGATGTAGCTAAAATGCCAGCTTTCATCAACTATGCCAAGCTGAGGGCATCGTTTGCGCAGGTAGGCAGCGGTGGTACTACTCCTTACAGAACTGCATATACCTACGGCCTTGCAAGTGGTGGCATTTATCCGGACAGCGCTCTTGTAAGCCCTTCTACACTGCCTAACGTCAATCTTAAACCACTTCTTACCTCCACTTTCGAGTTAGGCACAGAACTGCAGTTTTTCAAAAACAGGCTGGGGTTAGATCTGGCAGTATATTTTGGAAATACCAAGAACCAGATCTTCACCAGAACGGTAGACGCGGCTTCGGGTTACAGCACTTCGATAATCAATGCAGGAAAAGTAAGAAACAATGGTATAGAAATAGGGCTTAATGCCAAACCCATTGTAAGCCAAAATGGTTTTAACTGGGGCGTTTTTGGAACTTTTTCTTACAACCAAAACAAGATTATATCAATGCCGGATAGTACGGTGCTGCTGAGAGCCGGCCAGATAGCCAGTGGTCAGATAGTTGCATCGGTGGGTGGCAGCATGGGCGATCTGTATGGCCTGGGTTATATGCGCAGTCCTGATGGACAGGTGATCTTTGATGCAACTACCGGATTTCCGAAAATCACTGACAGCATCATTTACCTTGGGAACACCATACCCAAATACAAATTCAGCCTTGGCAATACCTTCACCTATAAGAATTTCAGTTTAAAGCTGCTGTTTGATGCACAAGTGGGAGCCGTAGCTTATTCTCTTACCCATTATAAACTGGCAGAACAGGGTAAACTTAAATCAACACTGCCAGGCAGGTACAATGGTATTATTGGTAACGGCGTGGTACAAAATCCTGATGGGTCTTTCCGCAAAAATGATGTAGTGGCTTATGATATTGACCAGTATTATCAATATAGCATAGGTAGCTACAACGCAGAAGGAAGCACGTTTAGCACAGACTTTTTAAAATTCCGTGAAGCTTCTTTAAACTATTCCTTTCCGCCAGAATTGCTTAAGAGGCTTCATTTGAAGTCCGCAAGCTTTGGTATTTATGGGCGCGACCTGTTCATCTGGACGCCATGGCCAATATTCGATCCTGAGTTTGGCACATTGGCAGGATCAGATATTGTAAGAGGTTTTGAAACAGGGCAGTTTCCTTCTACCCGCAGCATGGGATTCAATTTATCAATCGGGTTTTAATTATTGTATAAAAAATCTGATTTGTAATGAAAAAAGTAAAAAATATACGAATGAGAAAGCAATTAATTATAGCATGCATGGCCTTGATGGTTTTGCCAGCACTCTATTCATGCAAAAAAGGGTTTGATGAGTTGAACGTAGACCCTATCAATATTATCGAAACATCTCCTGACAAGCTGCTGGCTCCTGCATTGGTAAACTCTATCTGGCCCGGCATGAGCTGGAACCGACGCTTTACCAATGAATTGATGCAGGTGACTGTGTCGCAAAGTGATGGGGATAATACCGTGTTCCGGTACGCTTTCAGGACAAGCATGTCAGATTATTTATGGAATGCATGGTTTGTACAGCTGACCAACTTTAAACAGGTAGACAGCCTGGCACGCGCAGAGAAAACAGAAAATGCCTCTTACCAGGGCATTGGGAAAATAGGTAAAGTATGGTTGTTCTCAATGCTTACAGATATTTATGGCGATATTCCTTACTTCCATGCGCTGGAAGGAGATCAGGGAAATGTAACACCGGCTTTTGACAGGCAGAAAGACATTTACCTTGATATGTTCAACCAGTTGGAACAAGCCAACACCCTGCTTGCTACTGGTCCTGCTATTGTGGTTTCCAGCGACCCGGTATACAAAGGAGATATAGCTAAATGGAGAAAGTTTGCCAATTCATTATATCTGCGTCTTTTGTTGCGCATATCGGGAAAAGCAGATGTACAACAGCAATGCATTTCAAAAATAAAACAGATAGTAGAAAATCCTTCTCAATATCCCATTTTTGAAAGCAATGCGGACGGCGCGCGAATACTTTGGAGTGGCGGTACCAGCACTACCGATCCATACACATCGCCTTATCTGAATGGTGTTCGTGCGCAGGATTTCCGCGGCCCGGCACTTTGCAGTTTCTTTTTAGATAATCTTATTGATTGGACTGACCCCCGCTATGTTTCTTCTTCTGATAAAGGATATGGATCAGGTAGCATCGGCCGTTTCGGCATTGCACAGGCCAGCGGCGGCGGATGGTATGGCGTAAAAAGCGGATACTTACCTGGTACGGGTGATACAAAAGGTTGTTATTTTCAAAGCTATGATAATGCCAGCACTGGTGGTGTCTGGTCGCTCCAGCAAAATGCGTTGACCGGTATTATCATGCAATATTCCGAAGTACAGTTTATACTGGCGGAAGCGGCTGCAAAGGGATGGATTACCGGCGATACAAAAACTTTTTTTTACCAGGGTATAGCATCTGCTATCAATTACTGGGTACCTACCTTTCCTGAAAGTATTCCTTCTTCCAACTTCACTGAGCATCTTGCAAATCTTGATGCTGCCGGTCAAATATGGGATGATAATCTTCCTTTAGAACAAAAAATGGAAATGATCCATTTGCAGAAATACTATGCACTGTTTATGACCGATCTGCAACAGTGGTTTGAGTACAGGCGTACCGGGCATCCCGTTTTGCCCAAAGGACCAGGATTGTCAAACGGTGGTGTAATGCCGGCACGTTTGGTGTACCCGGTGTATGTACAGGCTGCCAATCCTGTAAACTATAAAGCTGCAGTAGCCGCACAAGGGCCCGATGAAATATTTACCAATGTATGGTGGCAGCAACCTTAATTGCATCACTAATAAAAAATATTAAGATGAAATATTTAATAAATCTTTTTTCAGTAATCAGCATAATTGCAGTTACAGGCAGTTGCACAAAAGATACATACGAGAATTACCCGGGAGGTGAGCCCAATCCAATAGTTTCTATTCTGGATGTCCGCCCTCTTTACAAAGGGAAAGATGTGGTCCTTTCGAAAGAAAATATGTATGGTGCTTTCAAACTTGCCGCAGTAGTCATATCCGACCATACAGAAGGAAATCTTCCTGGGGGTTTGCTGGTAGTACAGGATAGCCGCCGCCTGAGTACGCTGAGGGGTATTTCCATAGAGCTTGGTGCTGCTGCTGCCAACTACCATCCGGGTGACTCAGTGGTGATAGATATTTCCGGAAGTACGCTGACCCGTAAAAACGGCATTTTAACCATTACGGGTGTAACAGAATCTAAAGTTACCGCTGCGGGTAAAGGAGTAGTTGCTATAAACGCAATAACTGTAGCACAGGCAAACAGCAATCCTGACAATTATGAAAGCACACTTTGCCTCTTTAATAAATCCAGTTTCAATCCCGCTCCTCAACCAGGAGATGTGATAAGTGGTTCAAAAAAGATCAATGATGGTTTTGGCGATCTTGTTCTTTATACTGATCCGGGTGTAAGCTATGCCAATAATGCTCCTTACGGGCTGGCGGCCTATGTAGGAATTCCTTTTAGCACTACTGATGGATCTCTGCAGCTCAGAACAAGAGAGGCAGATGATATAGTGAATATGGGATCTTCTGCACAGGAGCTTCTTATATCCGGGTTCCAGAGTGACCCTAAAGGCGGAGATGGCGGTTATGAATACGTACAAATGCTGGCTACTAAAGATATCGACTTTGCTGCCACTCCTTACAGTATTATATTTTGTAACAATGCAGGCACAGCCAGTTCTGCCACTCCACTCGATGCCGGATGGGCTACGGGTGGGCAGCGTACTATCAAGTGGAACATCACATCAGGCACCGTACAAAAAGGTAAATTCTTTTATTTTGGTTTCCAGGGTAAAAAAATTAATGGTTCAGCAGGTACATATTCTTTCCCGGCTGAAGCAAACTGGTATCAGAAAACGTATGCTACCAGCGGTACCAACCTTGGCGATGGAGGGCTTGTTCGTGCCAGTGCTTTTGGCACCTCCGGTCCCTGGGCCAATAGCGGGAATGCATGTGGTGTAGCAATATTCAAAGGAACTACCATTACTGAAGCATCAACGCCGGAAGATGTATTGTTTGT
The DNA here is from genome assembly GCA_965990355.1 of uncultured Chitinophagaceae bacterium. Taxonomy (GTDB): domain Bacteria; phylum Bacteroidota; class Bacteroidia; order Chitinophagales; family Chitinophagaceae; genus Terrimonas_A. The sequence continues at coordinate 1,083 of CBHEUU010000137.1, read as the reverse complement.
AGCATCAGGAGGAAACGCCGCTATTTATGATCCAACTAAATCACCAATATTAGGTTATAGGATTTGTAATAACGACTGGTACTCCATGTATTCGATAAGTATAGATCCAGGTACTTATAAGCCTGTGGTGGTGCCTTATTTGCATTATCGTTCTTCTGGTAATGCTACAAATATGCCTTACCCGGTAAATGAGAAGTATCCAACTGCCGCTACCGATGCGGGGCTGTTTAATATGATGGGTGGTGTATATAATATTACCCTTGGCAGATGGACAACGGCGCGTAAGCAAGTGGTGGTGGAATTGGTTCAGACGACTGCTACTATTGATACTTTGGAAAAGCATGCGAGCGTAACAAAACTGGTTGAGTAGTTTTTCTTGATATAAAATGTTAAAAAAAGGTGTATCAGTGTTGATACACCTTTTTTTATTTGATGTGTAATAGTTAACAAAGCTGCATCCATACATAAAAGTACCAAAATGGCAAAATGGATCATTGGATTGATTCTTTTGGCTGCAACATATCCTGTCTCCGGTCAGGTTTCGCAAGGCCCAAAAAGAATGATCTTCCTGAAAGAGACACCTGTATTTTTTGACAGGGCATCCGACAGCTCCCTTCAACGGTTTACTCCAGCTCTTGCGGAGATAGACAGCGCAGACGTTTACCTGGCACACTATTTTCCAACAATGGGTAATCCGGAGAATCAAGAGAGAACGCCGGACAATTATTACAGGCAGTACGTGGGAGTTGTTATAGATTGGAAGAAGTGCATTTTCATCAATGCGTCCTGTGAGCTGACGGATTACTTCTCCAAAAACACATGGTCCCCCAGAGGAGGCGGATCCTGTTATTTCCGGGCATTAATTGATCTGAACAATAAAAAAGTCCTATCCCTTTTTTTCAATGCGCCGAAGTAATTTATAATCCGAAACGCATCTCGACTAAATGGTCTTTAAAGCCAGCTTTTTCATACGCCTGGCGGGCAACAGTATTTCCGGCATATACTTCGAGCCGGATTTCTTCAATTCCCCTTGACTTGCACCAATCCATCAAGCCCTCCAGAACTTTTTTGTTAATCCCTTTT